>NZ_JAIUKB010000125.1:0-17386 GCF_020176785.1 Saccharopolyspora sp. 6V
CCCCCCCGCCCCGCGGCGCGGGCCGGCGCGGGCGGCGGGCCCGCCCCCCCCCCCCCCCCCCCCCCCCGGGGGCCCCCCCCCCCCCCCCCCCCCCCCCGGGGGGGCGGGGGGGTCCTTCGCGTCCGGCGTCGAACAGCTCACCCTCGACTTCCGCGGGGGACGACCACGCCGCCGAAACGCCTGTACCGCTCCGAGAGGTTCGCCGAGTACGGGCGTCTCCCCGGCTTCGTTCGCCCCGGCCGACGGCACTCGTCACGGCGAGGTCCTGCACGTCAAAGACCTCCGCGGTCCGACCGGCTGAAAAGCCCCTGGCACGAGCCGGGATCCCGCTACGCTGATCCACTGATCACGATCGTTGGGGCGGCGGCTGATCAAGGGGGGCGCGGCATGGCGGACGAAGACGAGGACGACGAACGGACCCAGCAACCGGGCGCCGGCGGCGACGTCCCGTGGGTGGCGATCATCGGATTCGCCGCCTCCGTGGTGACCGTGCTCGGATTCCTCGGGTTCCAGAACGTCGGCGAGATCCGGGAATGGGTGGCGTCGGGACCGAGCACGTCCGCCGCACCGTCCGTCGACCGCTACGCCGCGGACACCTCGGAAACCGACGACCCCGGGACCACCGAGGACGCGGAGACCACCGAACCGTCCGAGAACGCCGAAACGACCACCGCGGAAACGACCTCCGACGAGGACGAGCCCGAACACGACCCCACCGACCTGGACGACGAGGCCACCGACCCCACCCCGTTCACCGCACCGGCACTGCTCACGAGCTCCTTCACCACCGAGCGCACCAGGTACGCGCTGGTCGCCTCCGGAGCCAAGCCCTGCACGGCGGCGCTCGGGATGACCGACGAGGTGCGCACCGCGCTCACCGGCTACGGGTGCTCGACGTCGATGATCGGGGTGTACCGCATCGACGACGACACCGCGGGCGATGACGAACAGGTCGTCGTCACGGTGCAGGTCGTCCCGTTCGACACGGCCGCCGACGCCCGGGGCGCTCGATCGAGCATCGCCGCGAACTCGCGCTGGGACTTCGGGACCTGGTGCCCCGGCTCCGGTGCCGGGCAGGACGTCTGCTCGACCGGATATTCCGCCGCCCGCAAGCACCTCTTCATGCGCCACGACCACCGCTACCTGATCGGGGTATCGGCGGTGTACGCGAACCTCAGCTCGACGGCGGCCGCGGAACCGTGGCTGACCGAGGCCGCAGCGGCGGCGGTGTCGGCGAGCGGGCCGCGGAACCACGAGTGATCCCGGTCGGCCGCACCAGGTGATCGGGCCGATTCATCCGCGGTGGTGCGAAGAGTCCGGGCGGGTGACCGCCGGCGCGTTGAGGCTGCCGAGGAGGGCGAGGGCTTCGGCCGACGGGCTGCCGGGTTCGGCGCGGTAGACCATCAGCTGCTGGCCCGGCGCGCTGTGCACCGAGAACGTCTCGTAGCTCAACGTCATCTCCCCCACCTGCCGGTGGAAGAACCGCTTGGACTCGTGGGCCTTGCGGCGGACATCGTGCCGCGCCCACAACCGCACGAACTCGGGGCTGTGCAAGGACAACTCGCCGACCAGCTCCACCAGCCGCGGATCCTCGCGGTCGAGGCCGGCGGCCGCGTGCAGCCCGGCGACGGTGTTCTCCGCGACCCGCTCCCAGTCCAGGAAGAACCGGTGCGCGTCCGGATCGAGGAACAGCATCCGCACCAGATCACCGCTGTGGGGATGCCCGCCGTAGAGGGCGGCGCCGAGCTCGTTGTCGGCGAGGACGGTGTAGTAGCGGTCCAGCACGACCGCCGGGGTGCCGGGCCAGGATTCCAGCAGCCGCAGCAGGTTCGGGCTCACCCGCTCCGACCGCGCGGTCCGCCGGACGGTGCCGGGCCGGGTGAGGCGGTGCAGGTGCGTCGTGGCCTCCTCGTGCAGGTGCAGCACCGTCGCCAGCGCGTCGATCACCTGCGGCGAGGGGTTGCGCTCCCGGCCCTGCTCCAGCCGCACGTAGTAGTCCGAGCTGACCCCGGCAAGCGAGGCGAGCTCCTCACGGCGCAGGCCCGCGACCCGCCGCCTGCCCACCGCGGGCAGGTTCCAGTCCTCGGGCCGCACCTGGGCGCGGCGGGCGCGGAGGAATTCGCCGAGCGGGTTGTCACCGTCCATGCCGTCCAGGCTAGGCGCGTCCGGCCGCCGGAGGGTGGCAGCGGAACTCCTAGGCAGGGCGTACGAGCGGGCAGGAGAGGCGGCCGGGCACGGGAAAGGCGGGTCGCCCGCCCCACCCGGCGAACGACCCGCCTTCCACCCTCCCCGACCCGTTTCAGGGGCGGGTGAGCCACTGCGCGGCGTCGCGCACGCCCGCCGCGGTGATCTGGTGCCCGCCAGGGTGCCAGGACGTCGTGATCTCCGCACCGCGAGTGGTCAGCGCCTCGACCAGCCCGTTCGCGGCGGCCAGCGGGGCCATCGGATCGGCCTGCCCGTTGCCGAGGAACACCCGGGTGCCGGTGAGGTCGTGCCGGGGCGCGTCCGGGACGGGCAGCATCGCGGCGAACAGCACCGCCTCGGCCAGCACCTCCGGGCGCAGCAGGGCCACCGCGGCCGCGATGTTGGCGCCGTTGGAGAAGCCGACGGCGACGAGCCGCCTGCCGCGCCACCCGTAGGCGTCCACGGCCTCGGCGAGGAAGTCCGCGAGCTGGTGGGCGCGGGCCACGACGTCCTCGGTGTCGAACACGCCCTCCGCCAGCCGCCGGAACCAGCGGGCCGCGCCGCCCTCCGACACCGGCCCGGCGGGGGCGAGCACCGGGGACCGCGGGCTGAGCTGCTCGGCGAGCCCGCGCAGGTCACCGGGCGCGCCCCCGGTGCCGTGCAGCAGCACCAGGACGGGCGCGTCCGGGGCGCCGTCGGCGTGCTCGTGCGGCAGGGACAGCGCGGTCACCCCAGCACCTCCGGGTTGTTCTCGGCGGGCAGGTCCAGCTTCGGCAGCATGCGGTCGATGTCCTCGCGCTTCGGCTCCAGCCACGGCGGCAGCTTCAACGCGCGCCCCAGTTCCAGCAGGGGTTCGTCCGCGGTGAAGCCGGGTTCGTCGGTGGCGATCTCCAGCAGGGTGCCGCCGGGTTCGCGGAAGTAGACGGAGCGGAAGTACTGCCGGTCCAGGATGGAGGTGACGTTCACGCCGTCGTCGACGAGCTCCTGCCGCCACGCGGCCTGCGTCGCCTCGTCCGGTGAGCGCCACGCAACGTGGTGCACCGCACCGGCCGCGACCAGGCCGCGCGGGGCGTCCGGGGTGACCAGCACGTCGACGAAGGCGCCCGGCCCGCCGTCCCCGGCGGTGAACCGGAGGCGGTTCTGCTCCTGGGCGGCGAATTCGAGGCCGAGGCCGCGGAACATCTCGGCGGTCGCGTCCTCGTGGTCGACCGACAACGTCACCGAGTGCAGGCCGCGCACCCCGTGCTCGGCGGGCACGGTGCCGCCTTCCCACGGCGCGCGCGGATCGCCCTGCGGGTGCGCGACCAGGGACAGCGCCAGGCCGTCCGGGTCGCGGAAGGTCAGCGCCTCCTCACCGTCGCGGCTGTGCACCCGGCTGGTCTCGACGCCCTGCTCGGCGAGGTGCCGCTGCCACCAGCCGATCGAGCCCTCCGGCACCGAGAACGACGTGGTAGTGGCCTGGCCGGTGCCGTGCCGCCCGCTGGGCGCGTCCTTCCACGGGAAGAACGTCAGCAGCGAACCGGGCTTGCCGGACTCGTCGCCGTAGTAGAGGTGGTAGGTGCCCGGGTCGTCGAAGTTGACCGTCGTCTTGACCAGGCGCAGGCCCAGCGTCCGCAGGTAGAAGTCCGCGTTGCGCTGCGGATCGCCCGCGATCGCCGTGACGTGGTGCAGCCCGCTCGTCGCGATGCTCATCGAAATCTCCACTGCTGGAAGGGAACCCGCGCGGGTGCGCGGGTATCCGGCGGTCCTCCCGCCGAAGGCCCCCCGACCGGGAGGACCGCCGGAGCTTCCGCCGCCCGCAGGGCCACCGAAGCGGTCAGGCGGAAGCGGTCAGGCGCCGTTCTTGAGGCGCCGGGCGACCTCGACGACGCGGCGGGCCTGCACCCCGGCGGCGGTGCGGGTCTCGTCGTCCACCGGCAGCTGGCCCTGGGCGTCGACGTGGCTGGTGCCGTACGGGTTGCCGTCGACGAACTTGGAGCCGTCGGTGTAGCCGGGGCTCACGATGATGCCGCCGAAGTGGTGGATCGTGTTGTACAGCGCCAGCAGCGTGGACTCCTGGCCGCCGTGCTTGGTGGCGCTGGAGGTGAAGCCGCTGTAGACCTTGTCGGCCAGCAGGCCCTGCTGCCACTCGCCGCCGAGGGTGTCGATGAACTGCTTGAGCTGGGCGGCGATGTTGCCGTAGCGGGTGGGCGAACCGAAGATCACCGCGTCGGCCCACACCACGTCCTCGGCCGCGACCTCCGGCACCGACCGGGTGGCCTCGACGTTGGCGCGCCACGCGGGGTTCGCGTCGATGGCGGCGTCGGGGGCCAGCTCGGGCGCCTTGCGCAGGCGCACCTCGGCGCCGGCCTTCTCCGCCTCGGCGACCAGTGCGTTCGCGATCTCGTTGATCGTCCCGGTCGACGAGTAGTAGATGACGCTGAGCTTGACGGGGTCGGCCATGAACAACTCCTTCGCGGGGCCGGGCGTCGAACCCGGCCGGGGTTCTCGTTCGGGAGCTCCGCGGCTCCTCGGGGAGGACGCTATCGAGATTTCCTCTTCCTCGCAAGATACTTTCCGGCGAAGCATCGGGGCGGTAGACTCGCTCCGGCGAACGGACCACCCGAGGGGAGAACAGGTGAGCGGCGGCAGCGCCACGAACGCGGTGCGGACGACGGAGAACGGAGGTGCGCGGGCCGACCCCGGCACCGACGACGACGAGATCGTCACCTGGTGGGGCCTGGTGATCGAGGGCTATCACCTCACCCAGGAACGCCTGATGAGCGAGATCGCCGACCGCTTCGGCCTCGCCCCCGGGTCCTTCGACATCCTGCTGCGCCTGGTGCGCTCCCCCGAGCACAAGATGCCGATGACCCGACTCGCCCGGGAAGCCGCGCTCAGCAGCGGCGGCTTCACCAAGGTCGCCGACCGGCTCGCCGCCGCCGACCTCATCGTGCGCGAACCCTGCGACACCGACCGCCGCGTCACCTACGCGGTGCTCACCGAGCACGGCCTCGACATGGCCGAACGCGCCCGCGAAGCCTGCGCCGAGATCCTGCGTCGCCGGGTCCTCGCCCCGCTCGGGCTGGACCGGTCCGAAGCGCTCGCCGAAGCGATGCGCACGCTGCGCGCCGCCAACGGCGAGGACGGGATCTATTAGCCGCGCAACGGCAACCGGGCCCGCAGCGACCAGGCGCCGTCGAACTCCACCAGCCACGCCTCGTCCAGCAGCGCGGGCGGCGGAAGAGCACCCGCCACGTGCTCGGCGATCTCCCGCGCCCGCTGCGGGGTCACGTCGAGCGCGATCGTGACGTGCGGATCAGGTTCGCCGTACCTGCCGTCGTAGGGGCGCAGGTCCCACCGCGCGGCGAGCTCCGCGGTCAGCTCGCGCAGCGGACCGTCCGGTTCGGGCCGCAACGGCACGAATCCCGTGTCGAGGTGGCGCTGCGCCACGCCCGCGGTGAACTCCACCCGCACCGGTGCGCGGCGCGCGACGAGCTCGGCCAGTTCCGCCAGCACCGCCTCGTCCACCTCCGGCAGGAACGGGTGCAGCACCGTGAGGTGCGCGGGCAACCCCGGCCGCACCGCGCCCGGGAACCGCTCCCCGACCGCACGCAGCAGCGGATCCGCGACGGGAACGGGGAACAGGACGGCGGTGGCACGGGCGGAAGGCATGGGTCCCTTATACCGCCCCGAGATCACCTCGTCCCGCGCACCGCCGGTCTCGCCGGGGGATCGAGCGCCCACCGCCCGGACGATGATCGACTCGACCGCGGTTGGCTAGGCTGGGTGGCCGATCGGGCCCCGGCGCACGGCGGTCCGGAAGCACCCGGACGGCGAACAGGGGCGTGCATGGTGGTCAGGAAGCGGGATCCGGCGCGGACGCTGGCGCTGCTGTGGCGAGCGCCGGAGCACCGCTCCCGCAAACCCGGGCTCGGCGCCGACGAGATCGTGCGGGCCGGCATCGAGCTCGCCGACGCCGAAGGCCTCGCCGCGCTGTCGATGCGCGGCGTCGCCGAACGCCTCGGCGCGGGCACCATGTCGCTCTACACCTACGTGCCGAGCAAGGAAGACCTCATCGACGTCATGCTCGACACCGTCTACGGCGAGATCGAGCCGGCCGGCCCCGAACTCACCGGCTGGCGCGCGAAGCTGGAGCACGTGGCGCGGCAGAACTGGGAACTGCACCGCAAGCACCCGTGGACGCTGGAGATCGGCACCGCCCGCCCCGTGCTCGGCCCGCAGGAGACCGCGAAGTACGAGCGCGAACTGCGCACCGTCGACGGCATCGGGCTCACCGAGGTCGAGATGGATTCGGTGCTGAGCCTCGTGCTCGGGCACGCGCGCACCGCCGCCCGCGGGGCCGCGGAGGCCGCCGACGCCGAACGGCGCACCGGCCTCACCGACGAGCAGTGGTGGCAGGCGCACGCCCCGCTGCTGGACCGGCTGATCGACCCGGAGCACTTCCCCACCGCGGCGAAGGTGGGCACCGCGGCGGGCTCGGCACACGGCGCGGCGACGACCGCGGCGCACCGCTTCGAGTTCGGACTGGCTCGCGTGCTGGACGGCGTGGAAGTGCTCATCCGCTCCCGCGAGCGGTCCGGGAGCTGACGAGACGCCCGCTCACGCCGTTGTGGGCGGGACGTCCCACCGGGAGGGAACCACATCGCCGCCCGCCGGTCCACGGTTCGCGATCACCGCAGGGGTTCCCTCCGCGAACCGGGTTCACGGCGCGACCGCGGGCCGCGGCGCGGTGAGCAGGGTGTCCTCCGGGGCGCGGCGCGGGGTGGCCGGCACCGGGGTGCCGTAGCCGATCCGCAGCACCGCCTGCGGTTCCAGCGTTCCGCCGAGCAGCGCCCGCAGTTCGCCGCGGGTCTCCCGCACCTCGATCACCTGGGAGAGCATCGACGCGGCCAGCCCGAGGGAGGTCGCGGTCAGCAGCAGCCGCTGCAACGCCTCCCCCGCCTCCAGGTCCGCCTGCCTGCCGCGGCCGTACGAGCACAGCACCAGCATCAGCGGGTCGTCCTCGAAGTCCTTGCCCGGCACCCGCGGCCGGTCCCGCCCACCGGAGTAGTCGCGCAGCACCCACTCGTCCTGCGGTTCCCGGGTCGGGCCCGCCGAGGCGGCCTGCACGCCCTCCGCCGCGCCGTCCGGCAATCCCGTCCACGCCGCCATCTCCGCGCGGAACGCCTCGTCGCGCAGCTGCCGGTCATGCGCCCGGCGCACCAGTCCGAGCAGCTCGGCGCGCTGCGGCCGGTCGACCACGTGCAGCCAGGAGTGCTCGGCGGACACCGAGCCGACCAGCGCGGTGCGGTGCGGCTTCGGCACCGGGGTGGCCAGGAACGGGCGCCGGTTGGTTCGGCGGGCGGTGATGGCGCGCAGCAGCGCGGACTGCTCGGCGCGCACCCGGACGGAACCGCCGCGCCGCACCTGGGCCAGCAGTTCCGGTTCCCGCTCGCTGGGCAGCAGGGTGACCAGCGGCCGCACGCCGACGTGCTCCAGCGCCAGCCGCAGGTCGTACAGCGCCGCCCCGCACCCCAGCCGTAGCTCCCGGTCCTCCGGGTCGGTGCCGGGCATCCGGCGGCTGAGGTCGGCGTGCAGTTCGATCACGTCCGCGGTCACCCGGAACAGCCACGGCTGCCGGTTGTGCAGCGACGGGGCCCGGCCGGCCAGCCGCACCACCTGCGCGACCTGCTCCGGTGCGAGCCCCAGCGCCGGCGGGAATGCGGGCACGCCGTCCATGACCTCGTCCTCCTGACCGCGGGAGCGGGGGCGATGCCCCGCGCGATCCACGATGCAGGCCGGGCCGGTCCCGCTGACATGGGCCAAAGTCCCGCATCGGGAGCAGCGCACCCGCCGCCGGAGCCCCGGCTCAGACCGGTTGCGGCAAGCGGCGGCCAGCGGGGCGGGTCGTGGCCTGGTAGCAGGGGCGGCACACCTCGCCGGTGGAGGTCATGGTGAGCTGCGGGGCGAGCAGCCGGAGGCCGTGCTCGGGGGTCTCCTGGCAGATGCCGTGGTGGCCGGCTTGGCGGCACAGGCAGGTGCACAACGCGTCCATCGTTCCTCCTAGGAGTGTCGGCTCCCGGCGCACGCACCGCCGCGACCTCATCGTCGTCCACAGTGGAATCACCGTCGGATCTCCCGCGGGCGCGGGAGGGGCGACCCCGGTGCGAAGGCGCACCACCGGGTTCCCCCACCGGGCTCCCCCGCCGGGCTCGCACCACCCGGCGGGGATCCGATCAGTCCTCGATCGTGCAGAGCACCGCGCCCTGCGACACCGAGTCGCCCGGCGCCGCGCTGAGCCCGGTGACCGTGCCGTCCTTGTGCGCGGTCACGGGGTTCTCCATCTTCATCGCCTCCAGCACGCCGATCAGCTCTCCGGCGGCGACCTGCGCGCCTTCTTCCACGGCGAGCTTGATCAGGGTGCCCTGCATGGGTGCGGTGACCGCGTTGCCGAAGACCGCCCCGCCCGCGCCACCGGCGGCGCGCTTGCGCGGCTTCTTCTTCGCCGCCGCGGCCGGTGCGCCGCCGCCCAGGTCGGCGGGCAGCGAGACCTCCACGCGGCGGCCGTCGACCTCGACGATCACCGTGCGGCGCGGCGCGGCCTCCTCCGGCGGGACGGAGTCCTCGAACGGCGCGAGCCGGTTGTCGAACTCGGTCTCGATCCACCGGGTGTGCACGGTGAACGACTCCAGGCCGGTCTCGGCGACGTACGCCGGGTCGCGCAGCACGGCGCGGTGGAACGGGAGCACGGTGGCGATGCCGTCGACCTGCATCTCCTCCAGCACGCGGCGGGCCCGCGCGATGGCCTGCGGGCGGTCGGCGCCGGTGACGATCACCTTCGCCAGCAGCGAGTCGAACTGGCCGCCGATCACGCTGCCCGATTCCACGCCCGCGTCCACCCGCACGCCGGGTCCGGCGGGGGCGACGAACCGGGTAACGGTGCCCGGGGCGGGCAGGAAGTTGCGGCCCGGGTCCTCGCCGTTGATCCGGAACTCGATGGAGTGGCCGATCGGGGTGGGGTCGGCGTCCAGGTCGAGGTGCCCGCCCGCGGCGATGCGGAACTGCTCGTTCACCAGGTCCAGCCCGGTGGTCTCCTCGGAGACGGGGTGCTCGACCTGCAGCCGGGTGTTGACCTCCAGGAAGGAGATGGTGCCGTCGGCGCCGACGAGGAACCCGACGGTTCCGGCGCCGTGGTAGCCGGCCTGCGCGCAGATGGCGCGGGCGGCGGTGTGGATCTGCTCGCGCTGCGCGTCGCTGAGGAACGGGGCGGGCGCCTCCTCCACCAGCTTCTGGTGCCTGCGCTGCAGCGAGCAGTCCCGGGTGCCGACCACGATGACCTTGCCGTGCTGGTCGGCCAGCACCTGGGCCTCCACGTGGCGCGGCCGGTCCAGGTAGCGCTCCACGAAGCACTCGCCGCGGCCGAAGGCCGACACGGCCTCGCGCACCGCGGAGTCGAACAGCTCCGGGATCTCCTCCAGCGTGCGGGCCACCTTGAGGCCGCGACCGCCACCGCCGAAGGCGGCCTTGATCGCGACGGGCAGCCCGTGCTCCTCGGCGAAGGCGACGACCTCGTCGGCGTTCGCGACCGGGTCCTCGGTGCCGGGCACCAGCGGCGCCCCGGCGGCCAGCGCGATCTTGCGGGCGGTGACCTTGTCGCCGAGGTCGCGGATCGCCTGCGGCGTCGGGCCGATCCACACCAGCCCGGCGTCCAGCACGGCCTGCGCGAAGTCGGCGTTCTCGGACAGGAAGCCGTAGCCCGGGTGCACCGCGTCCGCCCCGGCGCGGGTCGCCGCGGAGATCACCTTCTGGAAGTCCAGGTACGACTCGGCGGCGGTGGTGCCGCCCAGCGCGAACGCCTCGTCGGCGAGGCGGACGAACACCGCGTCGGCGTCCGGTTCGGCGTACACGGCCACCGAGGCGATGCCGGCGTCCCGGCACGCCCGCACCACTCGCACCGCGATCTCGCCGCGGTTGGCCACCAGAACCTTCTTCAACCCCATGGTGTTCACACCATCCCTGTACGCAGTGGTCGTGTCCCGGCGGGTCCCGGTGCGGGAACCGGCCGGTCGTTCTTCGGGGCGCGCGCGGCGCCGGGTGCGGCGCGCATCAGCGCGGCCGCGTGGAGTAGCGCCACGCCCCCTCGCCGGGACGCGGGGCCGCCTGCGCCGGGCCGAACCGCAGCCGGTCCGCGCGGGAGACCCAGTACGACACCGGTCCCCGCGGTTCCGGTTCCGGTGCGGCGGCACCGAGCGCGCTGATCGTCGCGGTCAGCGCGGCGAGCTCGGTGTCGGTGGGGCTGCCGCGCACGACGCGCAGCAGCGGTCGCGGCCGCGCCCCGGTGCCGTCGTCCTCCCCGCTCAGCACGTCGAGCCGCGGCGCGTTCTCGTCCGGACTGCTCATCGCGGCTCCTTCACAGCGGGATGTTGCCGTGCTTCTTGGCGGGCAGGGACTCCCGCTTGTCCGCCAGCATCCGCAGCGACCGGGCCAGGTAGCCGCGGGTGTGCGAGGGCGGGATCACCGAGTCCACGTAGCCGCGTTCGGCCGCCACGTAGGGGTTGCACAGGGTGTCCTCGTACTCCTGCTGGAGCTGGGCGCGCAGCGCCTCCACGTCCTCGCCGCGCTCGGCGGCCTCCTTCAGCCTGCGCCGGTAGAGGATGTTCGCCGCGCCCTGGGCGCCCATCACCGCGATCTGCGCGGTCGGCCAGGCCAGGTTGATGTCCGCGCCGAGGTGCTTGGAGCCCATCACGTCGTAGGCGCCGCCGTAGGCCTTGCGGATGATCACGGTGACGAGCGGGACGGTCGCCTCGGCGTAGGCGTAGAGCAGCTTCGCACCGCGCCGGATGATGCCGTTCCACTCCTGGTCGGTGCCGGGCAGGAACCCGGGCACGTCCACGAAGGTCAGCACCGGCACGTTGAACGCGTCGCAGGTGCGCACGAACCGCGCGGCCTTCTCGCTGGCGTCGATGTCGAGGGTGCCCGCCATCTGGGTGGGCTGGTTGGCCACGACGCCGACGCTGCGCCCTTCGACGCGGCCGAAGCCGACGACGATGTTCGGCGCGAACAGCGCGGAGACCTCCAGGAACTCGCCGTCGTCGAGGACGCGGGTGAGCACTTCCTTGACGTCGTAGGGCTGGTTCGGCGAATCCGGCACCAGCGCGTCGAGTTCGAGGTCGGACTCCCCCACCCCGTCGGCGATGGACCCGGCCTCGGCGTCCGCGTCGAACGCGGGCGGGTCGGAGAGGTTGTTCGACGGCAGGAACGACAGCAGTTCCTTGACGTAGTCGACCGCGTCCTGCTCGTCGGAGGCCAGGTAGTGCGCGTTGCCGGAGCGGGAGTTGTGCGTGCGGGCGCCGCCGAGCTCTTCGAAGCTGACCTCTTCCCCGGTCACCGTCTTGATCACGTCGGGCCCGGTGATGAACATGTGCGAGGTCTGGTCGACCATCACGGTGAAGTCGGTGATCGCCGGGGAGTAGACCGCTCCGCCCGCGCACGGCCCCACGACCAGCGAGATCTGCGGGATGACGCCGGAGGCGTGGGTGTTGCGCTTGAAGATCTCCGCGTAGAGCCCCAGCGCGGCCACGCCCTCCTGGATCCGGGCGCCGCCGGAGTCGTTGATGCCGACCAGCGGGCAGCCGGTCTTGAGCGCCAGGTCCATCACCTTGACGATCTTCTCGCCGAACACCTCGCCGAGGGAGCCGCCGAACACGGTGAAGTCCTGCGAGAACAGGCAGATCTTGCGCCCGTCGACGGTGCCGTAGCCGGTGACGACGCCGTCGCCGTAGGGCCGGTCGGCGTCCAGGCCGAAGTTGGTGGAGCGGTGCCGGGCGTGCTCGTCGAGTTCCACGAACGAGCCGGGGTCGAGCAGCAGGTCGATGCGCTCGCGGGCGGTGAGCTTGCCCTTGGCGTGCTGGCGTTCGATGGCCCGGTCGGAACCCGCGTGCACCGCCTCGTGGTTGCGCCGGTACAGGTCCGCCAGCCGGCCGGCGGTGGTGTGGATGTCCGGCTCCTCCGCGGGCGGGACGCCCACCGGTTCCGTCGCGCTGCTCATCGCTCCTGCGACCGCCATTCCTCGCTCGTGGACGATTCCGCGGCCGTGCGCGCCGATCCGGCGGGCGGACCGCGTCGGCACGACCGGAACCCGGGCTGGCCCGGGTTCCCCGAGCGGAGGCTAATCCGCGGACGTCCGGCGAGTCAACCGAGAAGTGAGCAGGCCCTACCCGGCTCCGGTACGGGAAAGCGCTGGTTCACGACCACCACGGTCCAGAGAAGTGAACAGCCGCTAGTGGGGTTCCGAGCCGCTGGTGAACATCAGCGCGGCGCCGACCCGGCGCACCGCCTCCGGGGCGCGGACGGTGCCGGTGCGGGCCATGTCGTTGGCCAGCGTCAACGTGGCCTGCACCAGGACCCGCGCGGTGGCCGCGTCCAGCTCCGGGCGCACCTCGCGCAGCAGCGCCACCCACTCGGTCACGTACTCGTGCTGGGTCTGCCGCGCCCGGTGCCGCTCGTGGTCGGGCAGGTGCCCGACCTCGCCGACGAGGATGTCGATGAACCCGCCGTGGTCGAGGGCGAAGGTGATGTAGGACCACAGCAGCGCGCGCAGCGCCTCGGCCGCGTCGGGCCGGCGCACCAGGGTCCGGCCGAGGTCGATCTCCAGCCACGCCGAGCCGCGGGTGATCACCGCGTCGAGCAGTTCCTGCTTGCTGGCGAAGTGGTTGTAGACGCTGGGCCCGGCGATGCCGACCTCGGCGCCGATCTCCTCGGTGGTCACGGCCGCGTAGCCGCGTTCGGCGAACAGCCTGGTCGCCGCGGACAGCAGCTGGCGCCGTCGGGACGAACCGCCGCGCTGCAGCAGCAGCGCGTCCGCGTCCGGCGTGGCCGCCCCGCGCCCGGACAGCAGCGGCGGCAGCCCGGCGACGGTGACGATCACGTCCCGCAGCAGCGCCTCGAACTGGGCCCGCGGCAGCTCCACGCGGTGGTACGACGGGCTGGTCAACGCGCTGAACAGGCACCAGCCGCGGAACCGCGCATCCTCCTCGGCCAGGTCGGGCCGCCAGGAACGGGCGAGGTCGGCGAGGCCGCCCGCGACGACCCGCAGCTGGTCCTTGAGCTCGTCGCGGTCCTCCGCGGGCAGGTGCCGGGCCTCCCGCTGCCACAGCACCCCGAGCTCGCGGTGGTCCAGCGCGGTCGCGGCCAGTTCCCGCACCACCGCGTCCAGGTCGTCGGAGCGCGCCCCCAGCACCCGCTCGAACGGGTGCAGGTGGTCGAGCACGACCCGGTGCAGCAGCAGCTGCTTGCCCTTGAAGTGGCGGTACAGCGCGGACGGGCCGACCCCGACGGCCTCCGCGATGTCGCTGACGCCGACCCGCGCGTAGCCCTGCTCGTAGAACAGGCGGGAGGCGGCGGCGATGATGAGCTCCCGCCGGTTCCGCGGCCGGGTCCCACCCGGCTTCGTCTCGGCCACTGGCCCGACCTCCCGGCACGCTCGTCCCGGCGCGTTCGCGCCGCGTTCCCGGCACAGGATAGGCCGGGCGCCGCCGAGCACCGGTCCTCCCGCACGCGGCCGCGCATCCGCTACGGTCAGCGCTGACCGCGAAGAGTGGATCACGGCCGGGCGAAAGCGGCCGATCCGACCTCAGCCTCGGAGGAGGCCCGGCATGACCGGCAGCACCGGGATCCGCACCAGCACCGGCGACGGCGTGCGCACCGTCCACCTCACCCGGCCGGAGCAGCGCAACGCGATGGACGGCGCGATGTTCGCCGCCTACTACACCGCGCTCGCCGAAGCCGACGACGACCCGGAGGTGCGGGCGATCGTGGTCACCGGCGACGGCGACTGGTTCTGCAGCGGAGCCGCGCCGGACGCCCTGCACCTGCTGGCCGGGGACGACGCGCCCGACCTGGAGACCGCGCTCGGACATCCGCCGCACCTGCCGATGACGCTGCGAAAACCGCTGATCGCGGCCGTGAACGGCGGCGCCGCCGGGCTGGGGCTCGCGCAGGCGCTGTTCGCGGACGTGCGGTTCCTGGCCGAGGGCGCGCGGCTGTCCACCGCGTTCAGCAAGCTCGGCCTGATCGGCGAGTACGGCACCGCCTGGCTGCTGCCCCGGCTCGTCGGCGTGGGCGCCGCGATGGACCTGCTGCTGTCCGCCCGCAAGATCGACGCGGCCGAGGCGGCGGCGCTCGGCCTGGCGCAGCACGTGCTGCCGCGGGCCGAGGTGCTGCCCGCCGCCCAGGAGTACGCCCGCGGGCTCGCCGCGCACTGCTCACCGCGGTCGATGGCGGTCATCAAGCAGCAGGTGTGGCGCGGGCTCGACCTCGACGGGCCGCGGGCCGTCGCCGAATCGGTGCGGCTGATGGGCGAATCGCTGCGGGCACCCGATTTCCAGGCCGCCGTGCAGCGCCTCGGGCAGCGCGAACCGATCGACTTCCCCCCGCTGCCGCCGAACCGATCGGCGTGAGCGGCGCCGCCCGCGGAACTGCTCCGCGCGGCGCCGGATTCACCCGGAACCACCACTCCCGCGGCGTGCCTCGAACCAGGCGCGCACCTCGGCCGGGAGCCGATCCCCCACCCCGGGCTCCGGGTCGTAGCAGGCGGCGTAGGCCTCCGCGAACCATTCCTTCGGGGTCGAGAACTGGTAGTTGGACAGCGCGTGCGCGCGGCGCTGCGCCGTCGAGTAGCTGACCCAGTCGTCGTACTGGTCCACGTGGTAGGTGCGCCCCTCGACGTCGAGGACGGTCGCGCCGCCGTCGTCGAGGGACCAGGGCTGCGCGAGGGCGAGCCGGACGAACCGCAGCGCCAGGTCCCGGCGCCGCTCGAACTCCGGCGGTGCCAAGAGCGCCTTGAACCGCTCGAAGTACGCGTGCAGCCGGTCCCCGTTCCCGCGCACCTCCGGCGTGCGGATCAACGCGGAGAGCGTGCTCACGGCGGCCGCCTGCGGCAGCCCGCCGAGCACGTCGAGGAGGTCGGCCTTCCGCAGCACCGCCCTCGCGACCTCGCCGTCCGCGTCGCCGCCGTGGACCCGCCAGCCGCCGAAGCGCTCCTGCGCGGCGAGCTCGACCGACCACTCGACCATCGCGTCGACGGAGTGGCCCACCTCGTGGCGGACGGTCCACTCCAGCAGGTTCCCGTGGGCCAGCTCGTCCGAGACGCCGGCCATGACGTGCCGCCGCCCCGGGCGGATCCCGAGCCGGTGGTCCTGGCGCAGGCCGACGCCGCTCATCCCGCTCAACGCCCCGTGGTCCATCAGGCGGCGCTGCCAGTGGGAACCCCGGTTGAGCCGCGCGTACAACCAGCCGGGTGCGCGGATCCCCCCGGCGAGGATCGGGCGCACGATGCCGATGGTGCGCTCGTCCTCGTCGTAGGCGCTGGCGCGCGCGCCGCCCGGGTCCGGTTCGATGGCGACGAGCTGCTCGTTCGGACCCAGGTCTTCGCTCGGCAAGGTGGCCAGCGCCGTGTCGATCCGGTCCAGCTCGGCGTGGGTGAAGTGCTCCCGGTCGCCGGGAGGCGGCCCGATCCGGATGCCGTACTCCTCGCTCAGCCGCCGCTCGCGCTCCTCGACGCCGTCCCGCCCGGCTCTCTCCCGTGCGGCGCCGTGGCCCGCTGCCGCGGCGTTTCCGGTGCGTTCCGCGGCACCGGTTCCGGCCCGTTGCACGGCCTCGCCCCGGGAACGCCGCACCCAGTCGGCCGCCGCCGCGTTGCCGAGCGTGCGCTGGAGCGCGACCAGGCGGGCCTGCCGCGGACCGCCGTCGAGTTCGGGCGCCGCCGATCGGGGCGCCACCGCGCGCGGCTCCCGCCCGGCGGGTGCACGTTCGTGGTGTCGCACGGCCACCTCCCCCAGCGCGCGGAGCCACCCGGCTCCCGACGAGTCTCCGCCGCTCGCGAGCGGGGTCGCAAGGTCGTCGCGGGCCCGCTCACCTGCCCGGGAGGGCACCGCGGGCTGCCCGGACGGCCCCGTGCGGGCGTTCGAGACGGCCCCGGCGCGGACGTTCGGGACCGGACCCTGCTGCGACCTCCGCGCCGCGGGCCGATCTCCCGACCCCGCCGCCGCGACCGCAGTAGCCTCCGTCACACCCGGCGGGCCCGTCTCGTTGCACCCGTCGAGGGCTCGGCCGGAACCGGCCCGCAGAGGAGGTTGGCCATGGCACGCACCTGGTTGCGGCGCATCGCGGAACTGGACCCGGTCACCGACCACCAGGAGATCTACAAGATCTCGGCGGGATGCGAGTTCCCCTTCGACTACCAGCGGGCGCTGGAGTTCGCCCTGTTCCGGACGTACTGCGTGCCGAGCATCTCGGCGCTGCTGGCCGCGACCGGCGAGTTCGAGAAGCGGCCGCAGCAGCGCTACGACGACACCGCGCTGCTGATGACCGAGATCGCCGAGCACGGCTACGACTCCGAACGCGGCAAGCAAGCGCTGCGGGTGATCAACCGGGCGCACGGGCGGTACGTGATCTCCAACGACGACATGCTCTACGTGCTGTCGACGTTCGTCTACGACCCGGTGGACTGGATCGACCGGTTCGGCTGGCGGCCGCTGCACCCGCACGAGCGGGACGCGGCGTTCCACTACTTCCTGGCCGTCGGCAAGCGGATGGGCATCAAGGACATCCCGCCGACCTTCGCCGAGTTCCGCCGGTTCAAGGACGAGTACGAGCGGGAGCACTTCCGCTACTCGGACACCAACCACGCCGTGGGCCGCTACACGATGGACCTGTTCTGCTCGTGGTTCCCGAAGCCGCTGCGGCCCGCGGTCGGGCTGGGGGTGCGGGCGCTGCTGGACGAACCGATGCTCACCGCGTTCGGCTTCCGCGCCGCACCGGCATGGGTCGGGGCCGCGGCGCGCGGTGGGCTGAAGGCGCGGTCGGCGGTGGTGCGGCTGCTGCCGGAGCGGCGGATCTCGAAGCTGACGCAGGACCCGAAGAGCCGCACCTACCCGAACTACCCGCACGGCTACACGCCCGAGGACCTCGGCGCGCCCCCGCCACCGAGCGACCTCGACCCGAAGTGGCTCCGCCGCGGGTGCCCGTTCCCGGCACCGAGCGAGAAGACCAGCTGACCGCACCCAACGCGACCCGCGCGGGCGCGAACCCCACCCGCACCGCGCGGCGATCCCCCGGCCCCCGGGTGCGCGGTTGCGCGCCACGGCCGGGCGGCACCCCCCCGCGGGCCCTTCTGCCGTCCGGAGCCGCTCAGGTGGTCAGCGCCAGTGCTCCCAGCCGA
>NZ_JAIUKB010000126.1:0-20593 GCF_020176785.1 Saccharopolyspora sp. 6V
CGCCAGGTGCCCCCGCCGCCGCCCGGTGGCCAGAGCACCCGGCAGGTCCCCCAGCCCGGTGGCAGGCCCGCGCCCGGCGCGGTGCCGCCCGCTGAGCGGCCGACCGAGAACATCCCGCAGACCCCCGGGGACGGCAAGGACCAGGGTCGCGGTCGCGGTGGTGCCGTGGCCGGTGGCGTCGTCGGCGGCGTGGCTGGTGCGGCCGCGCTCGGCGGTGCGGCCGCCGCGGCGGGCGGTGGCGCGGCGGGTGCCGGAGCCGCAGGCGCGGCGGGTGCCGGAGCCGCAGGAGCGGCGGGTGCGGGAGCCGCGGGTGCGGCGGGTGCCGGTGGCGCGAGCGGTGACTCGCCGCGCGAACCGCAGCTGCTCACCCACGAGGCCACGCAGAGCTCGTACGACTACTACTCGACGAACGACGCGTACTCCGACGACGGTCGCTACGACGACGACTACGACGACGGGTACGACGACCGGTACGGGGATCGCGGACATGGCGACGACGGGTTCGACCCC
This sequence comes from Saccharopolyspora sp. 6V, assembly GCF_020176785.1. Taxonomy (NCBI): domain Bacteria; kingdom Bacillati; phylum Actinomycetota; class Actinomycetes; order Pseudonocardiales; family Pseudonocardiaceae; genus Saccharopolyspora; species Saccharopolyspora sp. 6V. The sequence continues at coordinate 511 of NZ_JAIUKB010000126.1, forward strand.
GACGACGAGCTGCTCGACCCGGATGACGAGGTGAGCGCCCGCAAGGCCAAGCGGAAGAAGATCTGGCGGCGCATCCGCCGTACCTGCTACGTGGCGGCCGCGGCGATGCTGCTGCTGGGCATCGGGACGTTCGCGTGGGGCTACACCATGTGGGAGGTCCCGAACCCCGAGCAGATCGCCAGCCGCACCGAGCAGACGATCGTCGTCAACTACGCCGACGGCCAGGAGATGACCCGCATCGTCCCCGAAGCGGGTTCGAAGACGATGATCCGGGACCTGCGGGGCGAGGTCTCGAAGCCGATGCTCGACGCCACGGTCGCCGCGGAGGACGCGTCCTTCTACACCAACCCGGGCTTCTCCATCCGGGGCATCCTGGTCGCGGTGTACAACCAGATCGGCGGTGGCGCCGGTGGTGGTTCCACGCTGACCCAGCAGTACGTGAAGCTGGCGCTGGACCAGGACGAGTACTCGATCACCCGGAAGGTCAAGGAAGTCGTCGTCGCCTACAAGGTGACCAACCAGCAGTCGAAGGACGACATCCTCAAGGCCTACCTGAACACCGCGTACTACGGCCGCGGCGCCTACGGCATCCACACCGCGGCGGAGGCCTACTTCGGCAAGCTGCCGAAGGACCTGGACCCGAGCGAGGCCGCGGTCCTGGCCGGCATGGTGCAGCGCCCCACCGCCAACGACCCCCGGGTCGACCCGGAGCAGGGGCAGTGGCGCTGGGAGTACGTGGCCGGCCAGATGCTGAAGAACGGCTTCATCAGCCAGGACGTCCGCGCGAGCATGGCGCTGCCCGAGACCCGGGAGCGCGAGGCGTGGAAGAGCAAGCCGGAGGGCAACTCCTCCCAGCTGCACATCCGCAAGCAGGTGCTGGCCGAGCTGGAACGCGAGGGCTACAGCGAGCAGGCGCTGACCCTCGGCGGCTACACGATCACCACGACGATCGACCCGAACGCGCAGCGGATGGCCGAGGACGCGGTCCGGAAGGTGACGCAGGGCCAGCCGCAGAACCTGCGCACCTCGCTGGTCGCGGTCGATCCGAAGACCGGTGGGGTCCGGGCCTACTACGGCGGCGGTGACCAGGTGTACTTCGACTACGCCGCCTCGCCGCAGCCACCGGGTTCGTCGTTCAAGCCGTTCGTGGTGATGGCCGGTCTGGAGAAGGACTACGGCATCGGCGAGTACTACGACGGCAGCGACCACCAGGAGATCCTGGGCACCACGTTCGGCAACGCGCCGGGCTCGGTGTGCGACGACCCGAAGCACTGCGGTGTCCGCGAGGCCATGAACAAGTCGGTGAACACCGTGTTCGTGAACATGGCCGCGAAGTTCGGGACTCCGTCGGTGCGGGAGGCCGCGATCCAAGCAGGCGTTCCGAGCGAGTACAACGGCGAGCCGACCCTCCAGAACGAGGACGGCGGCGTCGACGCCGGTATCGCGCTGGGCGCCTACCCGGTGCGGGCGATCGACATGGCGGCCTCGTACGCGACCTTCGCGAACGAGGGCAAGCAGGTCCACCCGCAGTTCGTGTCGAAGATCCAGAACGCGGTGAAGACCGAGGAGTTCGCGCCGGAGCCGTCCAAGCCGGCGTTCTCGGACAGCGCGTCGGAGAGCAAGAACCTCGCGGCGAACCTCATCCAGTCGATGATCGGCGTGGCCGAGCACTCGAAGCTGCCGCTGGACAAGGGCCGGCCGGTGGCCGCGAAGACCGGTACCCACCAGTACTTCGACACCGAGAAGAACCAGAACGCGTGGATGATCGGTGCCACGCCGCAGCTGTCCACCGCGGTCGGCATGCTCGCCGACGAGGACGGCAAGCCGATGCCGGTCGAGCAGGCCAACGGGAAGATCATCTACGGCAGCGGCCTGCCCGGTGACATCTGGCAGGAATTCATGAACGAGTACCACAAGAACCTGCCGGTGGAGCAGTTCCCGAAGGCCAGCCCGATCGGCCAGTTCGAGCAGAAGCTCCCGCCGCAGCCGACGACGACGAGCGAGGAACCGCCGCCGCCGCCGACCTCGGAGCCGCCGCCCACCACGTCGGAGGAGACGACCACCAGCGAGAACGAGACCTCGGAGAGCGAGTCCGAGGGCTCCGACCCGTCCGACAACTGCGGCTTGTTCGGCTGCCCGCCGGGGCAGGGCGACGACGACGATGACGGTCCCGGCGGCAACGCCGTCGGACCGACCCGCGGACGCGACGGCGAATGACCCCGGCCCGCACCGGGCGGCGCGCGACGCCGCCCGGTGCGGGCGTGGGAGACCCGTCCGCACGCCGTAGCATCCGGGCGTGTCCACGAAGCCCGAGCACGCCGGCACCGAGCCCGAGGAGCCCGACAAGGTGAGCGCGGCAGTGGACGGCGACTCGCTTGACGCGGCGGACCGGGTCGTGCCGACCTGGACCGAACCCGTCGCCGCGGCGGCCTCCCGGCCGTTCGGCGGCCCGCTGGGGCGGCACGCGCAGGTGGGCAGGCAGTGGTTCTGGACGCCGCTGCGCGTCCTGCTGCTGCTGGCGATGATCACGCTCGCCGCGGCCTGGCTGTTCAAGGCGCCCTGCCTGCAGACCTACGACACCTCGGCGGGCACTCAGCTGGACTGGCGGGCGAACCGGCAGTACACGGCGATGTGCTACTCCGACATCATCCCCCGCTTCGGCATGGGCGACCTCGCCCCCGACGGGGTGTTCCCGTACAAGACGCCGTGGACGGCCGCGCCCGGGACTCCGCCGGAAGAGCAGCACTACATGGAGTACCCGGTGGTCACCGGGGTCTTCCAGTGGATCAACGCGAAGATCACCGACGGCTGGTCGACGCTGTCCGCGCTGGGCTGGCTGCCCCCGGCGATGATCACCGTCCTGTACTTCAACGTCACCGCGTTCTGGCTGACCGCGGCCTGGCTCGTCGTGGTGTGGGCGGCGATGCGGCTCGCCGCGCGCCGCACCTGGGACGCCGCGCTCGTCGCGCTGAGCCCGCTGGTGTTCGTGCACGCCTTCACCAACTTCGACGCGCTGAGCGCCGCGCTGGCCACCACCGGGCTGCTCGCCTGGGCGAAGCGACGACCGTGGCTGGCCGGGGTGCTGATCGGGCTGGGCGGCGCGGCGAAGCTGTACCCGCTGCTGCTGCTCGGCCCGCTGCTGGTGCTGTGCCTGCGCGCGGGCCGATCGCGCGACGGCGGGCGCGCGCTCGCCGGAGCCGCGGCGGCCTGGCTGGTGGTGAACCTGCCGATCCTGCTGCTGTACCCGGTGGGCTGGGGCGAGTTCTACCGGCTCAACACTTCGCGCGCGGCCGACCCGGATTCGCTGTACAACGCGCTCGCCCACTTCACCGGCTGGGCCGGGTTCGACGGGCCGCTCGCCGCCGGGCAGGCACCGGTGGTGCTCAACGCGGTGGCGCTGGGGCTGTTCGCGCTGGCCTGCGCCGGGATCGGCTGGCTGGCGCTGGCCGCGCCGGTGCGGCCCCGGCTGGTGCAGCTGTGCTTCCTGGTGGTCGCCGCGTTCCTGCTGACCAACAAGGTGTGGAGTCCGCAGTACTCGCTGTGGCTGGTTCCGCTGGCGGTGCTGGCCGTGCCGCGCTGGCGGTGGCTGCTGACCTGGATGGTCGCGGACGCCGCGATGTGGGCGCCGCGGATGTACTACTACCTGGGCACCGACAACAAGGGGTTGCCGGAGGGCTGGTTCCTGGGCGCGGTGCTGATCCGCGACGTGCTGGTGATCGCGCTGTGCGCGCTGGTCGTGCACGAGGTGCTGCACCCGGAAGCGGACCGGGTGCGCCGCGCGCTCGGCCCGGCGGGTTCGCACGGGCCCGCGGCGGTGGACGACCCGGCGGGCGGATCCCTCGACGGCGCCCCGGACCGGGTGGTGGTGCCGTGGCCGAGAGGTGCGGCGCGGCGGATCAGCGGTTGGGCCCGGACCGTCGGGCCGGGCGTTCAGCGCGGGGAACGGGTGAGCTGAACCGTCCGCTCCACATCGGACCCGGGCGGCTCCTGCTCGTCCTCGTCCACGGTGGACGTCGACCCGAGGAACGCCGGGAACAGGCCGACCAGCAGCGCCGCGCGGCCCCACACGCCGATCATCAGCGCCTGCGCGGTGAACCCGTCCCCGATGCCGCCGCCCTCGCCCATCCAGCGGAAGATGCTGATGCCCATCGCCAGGTCGGCCAGCAGGTACGCCACCACCCAGCCCCAGCGCACCCGCAGCAGCACGAAGAACGGCAGCAACCACAAGGTGTACTGCGGCGAGTGCACCTTGTGCAGCAGCAGGAACCCGCACAGCGCCGCCGCCGACACCTGGATCCACGGGTAGGTGCCGGTGCGCCGCCGCAGCCACTCCCCCGCCAGGCACGCGGCCGCGAACGACAGCAGCACCGCCACCGGCGAGACCACGCCCATCACCTGCTGGAACCCGTCGGCGTCGGCGATCCCGCGGAAACCCCAGTACCAGACGGAGTTCGTGCTCAGGTCCACCTTCCGCTGGGACTGGAACTCGAACGACGCCCACCAGCCCTCGAACCCGGCCAGTGCGAACGGCAGGTTCGCCAGCACCACCGTGCCCGCCGCCGCACCCAGCACCGCCAGCGCGCCCCGCACGTCGAACCGCCGCCCCGCGGGCAGCTCGGCACCGCCGCGACCACCGGTGAGCACGTGCAGCGCCAGCGGCAGCACGAACAACCCGGGGTAGATCTTGAACGCGAACCCCGCGCCGAGCAGCACCGCGCCCTGCACAGCCCGGGTGCGCAGCGGCGCGCCACCGCGGTGCACCACGAACACCGCGGCCACCGCGCACGCCACCACCGGCAGGTCCCAGTTGTGGAAGGCGTACAGCACCAGCGGCGGGGCCAACGCCCACAGCAGCGCCCGGTACCCGCTCAACCGGCCCAGCCACCACGCCACCGCCACCCCGAACGGTGCCATGAGCAGCGCCGATGCGGCGAGGAACCCGGCGTCGGTGTGCACGGACAACGCGCCCAGCCAGATCAGCAGCCCGGACAGCACCGGGTACTCGACGACGCCGCCGTGCAGCGATCCGTCCTCGTCGATGCCGCCGTGCACGTACGGGAAGACGTGCCGGTCGATGTCCCGGCCCACCCACAGGTTCTGCACGTCCGAGTAGCAGACCTCGGAGTACGCCCGCTCCTGGTAGGCCGGTTCGGACCGGCCCCACTGGTCGAACTCGGGGCCGGTGCAGCGCGCCTTGTTCGCGTAACCCGCCGCCAGCGCCAGCGCGGTGAGCAGGCACAGCAGCGCGAGCGCTCCGGCGGTGAGGCGCCGGCCCGCGCGGCCCGGAACCGCGCCGGCCGGGGTTCCCGCGAGCTGCTCGCGCATCGGTGTCCTCCCTGCCGGGCGGGCACCCGTCCCGCACCTTCGACGGCTGTCGGCGCCGACCCTAGCCGCAGGCCCGGATCAACCCCGCACCTTGTCCCGCAGGAAGCCGATGTCCGCGGCCTGCCCGTCGCCGGGGGTCTCCACCACGACCGGTGCGTCCGCCGTCTCGCACACCGCCACCAGCACGTCCGGGTCGATCTCGCCCGCGCCGATGTTGGCGTGCCGGTCCCGGGAGGAGCCGAACGCGTCGCGGGAGTCGTTGAGGTGCACCAGGTCGATCCGCCCGGTGATGCCCTTGACCCGCTCCGCGATGCCCGGCAGCTCTTCACCCGCCGCGTGCGCGTGGCAGGTGTCCAGGCAGAACCCGGCGCCGAACTCGCCGACCGCGTCCCACAACCGGGCCAGCACGTCGAAGCGGCGCGCCATCGCGTTCGCCCCGCCCGCGGTGTTCTCGATCAGCACCGGCACCGCGAACCCGCCTTCGTCGGCCTGGCGCTCGAACAGCTTGCGCCAGTTCGCGATGCCCTCGGCCGGGTCGTCGTCCTTGGTGACGTGCCCGCCGTGCACGACGAGGCCGCGGGCGCCGACCTCGGCGGCGGCCTTCGCCTGCTGCGCCACGGCCTTGCGGGACGGGATGCGGATGCGGTTGTTCAGCGAGGCCACGTTGATCACGTACGGGGAGTGGATGAACACCGCGAGCTCGCCGTCGCGCAGCTCCGCGGTCTGCGGGTGCGGTTTCGGGGCCTTCCAGCCCTGCGGGTCGGACAGGAAGAACTGCACGACGTCCGCGCCCCGCTCCTGGGCCGCGGTGATCGGATCGTCGTCCCGGACATGAGCACCGATGAGCATGTCCGCAGGGTAGCCACCCGCCGGTGGGCCCGTGCCGCGCGCCGGGGCCCGGCCGCCCGGCCCACCGCTGCTCCGAAGCGGTGACGCGAACGGGTGCTCAATCGTTCAGGTTTCCCAAAATGCGGATCTGCCGAAGTTTTCGTGTGCGGGCCGTCACCACTTGCCGGTCCGACACGTTATTTTCCTGAGAAGCGGTGAACGGGTATCACGGGGTCGTGCAGCGGGGAGGAACCATGAGTGACGAAGCCATGCGTCCGGACGAAGGCTCGCGGCCGCAGGTGAACCCGTTGCTGCGCCGCGCGGGACGCACCGGGCTCGGCCGGGTGCTGGCCGCGGGCACCGTCGGCGCCTTCGTCACCGCGAGCAGCCTCCTCGGCGCGGGCACCGCGAGCGCCGCGGGCTCCCTCGTCATCGACAAGTGCGCGGGCACCACCGAGTCGAGCGAGTACGGCCAGGCCATCCTCGCCTCCCCGAACGCGCTGGACGCCAAGGTGCGGCAGGGGACGCTGCTGGTCTTCCCGTTCGGCTTCGACATCGCCGACCAGGCCGTGCAGGAGTTCGAGAACACCGGGGCGATCTCGCTGGGCACGGTCACCGAGGAGAAGCAGAAGTTCTCCGGCAAGGCACTCGCCCAGGAGTTCACCCCGCGCATCGACGGCCTGGCCGCGCTGCAGGGCCGCGGCGCCGAGGTCAGCAAGCACGTCCGCAACCTCGCCGCCCTCGGCTGCTTCGGCGCGAGCGTCACCGGGCACGAGAAGCCGGCCCCGCCGCCGCCCGCGCCCGAACCGGAACCCAGCGAGCAGCCCGCGCCGCCGTCCCACACGGCGCCCGCTCCGCCGAGCACCGGCGTGCGGCCGGCGCCCGGCACCACCGCCCCCGGCGTGCCCGGCTACTCGACCGGTGCGCCGGTCCTCGTCGCGCCACCCGGCTACGCCTCGGGCGCGCCCGGCCTCCCCGGGCAGCTGCCGCCGTGGGCGCAGGCCCAGTTCGGCGCCGCCCCCGGCTTCTCGCCGAACATCGGCGACCTGCGGGAGCAGGCCGCCGCCCAGGAGCGGGCGCGGGCCGAGCAGGCCGCCCGCGAGGAGGTCCGGGCCGCGGGCAAGGCCGAAGCGCTGCCGATGAGCCAGGGCGACCGGGTGGCGCTGCCGGTGCTCATCGCGGCGATCTCGCTGGCCGGGGTCACCGCGGCGCTGGTCCGCACCTGGGTGCTGCGCCGCGCCTGACCTCGGCGGTACCCGGCTCACCGGCCTGTCGGACCTGGTTGCTAGCCTTGCCGGGTTCGTGAAGGACCCTCCTGCCACGGAAAGTCCGTGGCCGTGAGTCCACAGGAGGTGAGTGGTCTTCATGCGTCATTACGAGCTCATGGTCATCCTCGACCCGAGCCTGGACGAGCGCACCGTGCCTCAGTCCCTGGAAAACTTCCTCAAGGTCATCCGCAACGACGGTGGCAGCGTCGAGAAGCTCGATGTGTGGGGCCGTCGCCGGCTCGCCTTCGAGATCGAGAAGCAGGCCGAGGGCATCTACGTCGTCGTGGACATCAACAGCGAGCCCGCCTCGATCAAGGAGCTGGACCGCCAGCTGAACTTGAACGAGACGATCCTGCGCACCAAGGTGCAGCGGCGCGTCGCCGAACCGCGCAAGGAGGCCCGCGTGGCCCGCGCGGCCGCGAAGGCGACCAAGCACGCCAACCGCTCCGAGGCCTCGGCCTGAGCAACCGCGACCGGACTCGTCCGGTCCGTTGGCGGCGAACCGCACTTCAGGTGACCCGCATGTCAAGAGACCCCGCATGTCAAGGACGGAGTCCAGGCGATGGCCGGTGAAACGGTAATCACGGTGGTCGGCAACCTCACCGCCGACCCGGAGCTGCGCTTCACACCTTCCGGTGCCGCCGTGGCGAACTTCACGATCGCCTCGACGCCCCGCACCTTCGACCGCCAGTCCGGCGAGTGGAAGGACGGCGAGGCGCTGTTCCTGCGCTGCAACATCTGGCGCCAGGCCGCGGAGAACGTGGCCGAGACGCTGACCCGCGGCATGCGGGTCATCGCGCAGGGCAGGTTGCGCCAGCGTTCCTTCGAGACGAAGGAAGGCGAGAAGCGCACCGTCGTCGAGCTCGAGGTCGACGAGATCGGGCCCTCCCTGAAGTACGCGACCGCCAAGGTGAACAAGGTCAGCCGCGGTGGCGGCGGCGGTGGTTTCGGTGGTGGCGGCGGCCAGTCCGCGCCTGCCGACGACCCGTGGGGTTCCGCTCCCCCCGCCGGTTCTTCCGGCGGCGGGTTCAGCGACGAACCGCCGTTCTGACGCCCGCGCGCTCACTCGACTCGTAATAGCTTTCCAGGAGGAAGACCATGGCCAAGGCGCCTGTGCGCAAGCCTAAGAAGAAGGTCTGCGTGTTCTGCAAGGACCGCGCTGCGCAGAGCATCGACTACAAGGACACGACGCTGCTGCGCAAGTACATCTCGGACCGCGGCAAGATCCGCGCCCGTCGGGTGACCGGCAACTGCAGCCAGCACCAGCGCGACGTCGCCATCGCGGTGAAGAACGCCCGCGAGATGGCGCTGCTGCCCTACACCTCGACCGCCCGCTGATTCGAGACCGCTCGTCCGGCCCGCGCTGCTCCGGCGCGCGGTCCCGGATGTCCGCGGTCTCGTGAGAGACGCTAGAAGGAGACACGTCGTGAAGATCATTCTGACTGCTGACGTGACCGGCCTGGGCGAGTCGGGTGACATCGTCGAGGTCAAGGACGGCTACGCGCGCAACCTGCTGCTGCCGCGCGGCCTGGCCATCGTCGCCACCAAGGGCGCGCAGAAGCAGATCGAGACGATCCGCCGCACCCAGGAGGCCCGCCGGGTCCGCAACCTGGAGCACGCCCAGGAGCTGAAGGCCCAGCTGCAGGACCTCGGTCCGGTCACGCTGACCGCCAAGGTCTCGGGTCAGGGCAAGCTGTTCGGTTCGATCACCGCCGCCGATGTCGTGGCCGCGGTGCGCAAGGCCGGTGGCCCGAACCTGGACAAGCGCTCGGTGGACCTGCGCGGCCACATCAAGGCCCTGGGCAAGCACGGGGTCGACGTCCGGCTGCACCCCGACGTCAAGGCGTCGGTGAACGTCCAGGTGTCGGCCGCGAGCTGACCCCGGTACGCGTTCGTTCGGCGGGAGTCCGGGCTTCCCGGGCTTCCGCCGATGCGTCCGGTCATGTGCTGCGGCGCTCGGCCGCTGCCGGGTTCCGCCGTTCGGCGGCGGACGGCGATGATCACTCGTTCGTCCGCTTGACGGTCACGGAACTCGTTCGTGCGCCGTCGAATCCGACACGCCGAACGAGCAGTTTCCCCGCGACACGCCGCGGGTTTTTCAACAGATTTCTCCACAAGCAGTCCACAAGGGTTGACCTGTGGTTTTCGGATGATCTTGGTTGGTTGTCCCCAGGTTGTCCCCATCGGTTCCGCCGAGTTGTACACAGGTATCCGCGACTTGTCCCCAGCTGTCCACAGGTTGTCCCGATAGTTGTCCACAGCTCGGTTTGCCTGGTCCATGCGAGCGATCTAGCTTCCCCCACGCGCCCGCGCGTGACGGATCGTGATCGGCCGGTGCGCGCCGGTCGGCTCCCGCACCGGGGACGCCGTCGTGGATCGCGCGACCAGTAAGGCCGCCCGCAGCGGTGGCGGATGACGGTGTCGGAGGTGACGGGTACCCGTGGCGTTGGCAGACGAACGAGGCGCACAGCCCGCGTCGAACGGGGACTCCGGCTTCGAACGCCAGCCCCCGCAGGACTTGGCCGCGGAGCAGTCCGTGCTCGGCGGCATGATGCTGAGCAAGGACGCCATCGCCGACGTCGTCGAGGTGCTGACCCCGAACGACTTCTACCGGCCCGCGCACCAGGCCATCTACAACTGCGTCCTCGACCTGTACGGCCGCGGCGAACCCGCCGATGCGATCACCGTCTCCGCCGAGCTCGAACGCCGCCAGGAGCTGCAGCGCATCGGCGGCGCCCCCTACATGCACACGCTGATCGCCAGCGTGCCGACCGCCGCCAACGCCGGCTACTACGCCGAGATCGTCGCGGAGAAGGCCGTGCTGCGGCGGCTGGTCGAAGCGGGCACCCGCATCGTGCAGCTCGGCTACCACGGCGCCGAGGGCTCCGCGATCGAAGAGGTCGTGGACCGCGCGCAGGCCGCCATCTACGACGTCACCGAGCGCCGCACCAGCGAGGACTACGCGGCGCTGGAAGACCTGCTGCAGCCGACGATGGACGAGATCGACGCCATCGCCTCCCGCGGCGGCCAGTCCCAGGGCATCCCCACCGGCTTCGTCGACCTCGACGAGGTCACCAACGGGCTGCACGGCGGGCAGATGATCATCGTCGCGGCGCGGCCCGGTGTCGGCAAGGCGCTCGCGCTGGACACCCCGCTGCCCACCCCCGGTGGCTGGACCACGATGGGCGAGGTCGCCGTCGGCGACGAGCTGATCGGCCTGTCCGGGCGGCCCATCCGGGTGCTGCGCGCGACCGAGGTGCTCACCGACCGCCCGTGCTTCGAGGTCGAGTTCTCCGACGGCGGCGTCCTCGTCGCCGACGCCCAGCACCAGTGGCGGCTCTCCGACGGGCAAGTCCGCACCACCGCCGAGCTCGCCGCCACCGGCACCGACCACGAACTCCCCGCGCACGCCGGATTGCGCCTGCCGCAGCGGGAGCTGCCGGTGGCGCCGTACGCGCTCGGGGTGTGGCTCGCCGCGGGCGATGAGTCCGGTGCGGTGCGCGGTGAACCGGAACTGCTGGAGCTGGCCGGGCTCGCGCACGCCGCCGAACCCGCGGACGCCGAGGTCACGACCGTCGGCGCCGTCGTCGAGTACCCCGCAGAGGAGGGCGCCGCGGAACAGGACGCCCTGAAACCCGAGTTCGGCGTGGACATCCCCGCCGCGCTCGCCCGGTTCGGCGCCTGGGACGACCACGACCTGCCGTCCGCGTACCTGCGCGCCAGCGAGGATCAGCGCCGCGCGCTGCTGGCCGGACTGCTCGACGCCGCCGGTTCCGTCGACGCCGACGGCAGGCTGCGGCTGGAGATCAGCGAGCCGCTCTCGGTGCGGGTGCGGGAGCTGCTGCTCGGCCTCGGCTACACCTGCGGCACCCGGATCGCGGATTCCGCGCACGGCGGCTTCGACCGGGTGGCGATCGTGTTCGACAGCGGCCCCGACGAGGTGTTCCGGCTGCCCGCGAAGAACGCCGAGCACAAGGAGGCCCGGCAGGACCGGGCCGAGCCGCCGCGCCGCGTCGTCGCCGTCCGGGAGGTGCCGAGCGTGCCGGTGCGCTGCGTCGAGGTCGACGCCCCCGACCACCTGTACCTCGCCGGGCGCGGCATGGTTCCCACGCACAACTCCACGCTCGGGCTGGACTTCGCCCGCACCGCGTCGATCAAGCACGGCCTGGCCAGCGTCATCTTCTCCCTGGAGATGGGCAAGACCGAGATCGTGATGCGCATGCTCTCCGCGGAGGCGCGCATCCGGCTCGGCGACATGCGCGGTGGCCGCATGACCGACGACGACTGGACGCGGCTCGCGCGGCGGATGAGCGAGATCAGCGAGGCGCCGCTGTACGTGGACGACTCGCCGAACCTGACCATGATGGAGATCCGCGCGAAGGCGCGGCGGCTCAAGCAGCGCGCCGACATCCAGCTGGTCGTCGTGGACTACCTGCAGCTGATGACCTCCGGCAAGCGCGTCGAATCCCGGCAGCAGGAGGTCTCGGAGTTCTCCCGTAACCTCAAGCTGCTCGCCAAGGAGCTGGAAGTCCCCGTCGTCGCGATCTCCCAGCTGAACCGAGGTCCCGAACAGCGCACCGACAAGCGCCCGCAGCTCTCGGACCTGCGTGAATCCGGTTCCCTGGAACAGGACGCGGACATGGTGATCCTGATCAACCGGCCGGACGCGTTCGAACGCGACGACCCCCGGATGGGCGAGGCCGACCTCATCCTGGCCAAGCACCGCGCCGGTCCGCAGGCCACGATCACCGTCGCCCACCAGCTGCACTACAGCCGCTTCGTCGACATGGCCCCCGAATAGGGCCTGGTGCCCAGCGGGCGCGAGATCAGGCCGCGGTGAAGCTCTCGCCCCGGAGGACGGGCACCGCGGTGCTCAGGTCCACTTCCGCGGCGATCTCGACGTCGTCGCCGAAACGCCCCTCGATGAGTTCCCGCCCGCTCGCGCTCGCGCGCAGCCGCGCGGAGAGCTCGCCGGCGACCGCGCGGTAGGCGGCGGCCGCGGTGAACGCCTCGGGGGAGAACGGGCCGAACCCCCGGGCCTCGAGCGCGGTGAGGTAGGCGCCGGCGCCCCACAGGTCCTCGACGGCGGGGCGCAACGAGCCGTCCGGACGGCGCTCGCCCGCGGCGATGACCGCGACCGACGCACCGGGGGCCGACGCGAGCCGACGCAGCGTCCAGTCCGCGGCGGCGGTGGCGTTGCGCAGGCTGACGCCGATCAGCGGAGTGCCGTCGGCGGCGACGTCGTGCGCGATCGTCGAGCCGTTCGGCGACGGCAGGACGAGCCTCGTGACTCGGTCGGCCGTGCGGATGGTGCTCGCGGAGAGGCTGATCTGCCCCGGTCGCGCCTCCGACCGGCCGACGGCGAGCACGGCGTCGCGCTCCTGCGCGAACCGCGCCGCACGCCGGTCCCGCCAGCGGAACGGGAAGACCTCGATCCCCGCGTCGACCGCGACGGTCAGCGCGGTGGTGAAGGACAGCACGTCGACGACGGCGACCAGGTCGGACGCCCCGGCCAAGGTCTCGGCGCCGGCCGGCCCCCAGTCGAACCGGGCCGACCAGGGCTCCTGCACGTGCGGATTCGCCATGCAGCGGACGATAACGAGGGCGCCTCGCCTGCGAGCGGCGTTCCGGCACAGCCGGTCAGGCGCCGGTGGTGCCGTCGATGGCTTCGCGGAGGAGGTCGGCGTGGCCGTTGTGGCGGGCGTACTCGTGGATCAGGTGCAGCAGCACCAGGCGCAGCGAGACGTCGGTGCCGGAGCGCGGGTCGCGGGCCACGACGTCGAGGGACTCGGCTTCGCGCTCGATGCGGCGGGAGTGCTCGACCTCGGCGCGCCACGCGGCGAACGCCTCCGCCCCGGTGCAGCCGCTCGGGTCGTAGGCGGCCTGGAAGTCCCCGTCCGCGGACCACACCAGCGGGACGTCCTCGCCCGCGATGGTGCGGCGGAACCAGGCCCGCTCGACCTCGGCCAGGTGCCGCAGCAGGCCGAGCAGGCTCAGCTCGGACGGCGGGGACGCGCGCCTGCGCAGGTCCTCGTCGCCGAGGCCGTCGCACTTCATCGCCAGCGTCGCCCGGTGGAAGTCCAGGTAGGCGCGCAGCATCGGTCGTTCGGCGCCGGTCGTCGGCGGGGCGGGACGTTCGACGGGCACGAGCACTCCTGGATCAGAACGAGGGATCAGAACGGGGTATCAGAACGAGGGATCAGAACCGGGGATCAGAACGGGCAGTACATGACGTGCAGGCCGATCCGGCCCAGCTCGGGGTGCTCGAACGCGCCGGGCACGGTGCCGATCACCGCGAAGCCGAGCCGCTCGTAGAGCGCGACGGCCGACCGGTTCGACTCGACGACCGCGTTGAACTGCATCCCCGCGTAGCCGGCGCCGCGCGCCCAGGACAGGGCGTCCGCGCACAGCCCGCCGCCGACGCCTCCGCCGCGCGCCTCCGCGGCGACCATGAAGCTCGCGGTGGACACGTGCGCGCCGGGGCCCGCCCGGTTCGGCCCCATCTTGGCGGTGCCCAGCACCCGCCCGTCGACCTCGGCGACGGTGGTGCGGCCCGGCGGCCGTTCCAGCCAGAGCTCGCGGGCCTGCTCGGCGGACAGGTCCCGCTCGTAGCAGAACGTCTCGCCCGCGCGCGCCACCTCGCGGAGGATCGGCCACACCTCGGGCCAGTCGGCCTCGACGAACTCCCGGATCCGCATGCGGCGAACGCTAGTGCGACTCGGGTGGGTGAACAATCGGTTTTCCGCCGCGCACCCGATCGCCGTGACCTCGGACGACCGCGTCGCGGGCGAGCACCGGGCGCGCCGGGCCGACACGCCGGGGCACGCGCTGCCGGAGTGATCAACGCCCGCTCCCTACCCTCGATCACATCCGGTACCGGCCGCGGCGAAGGGCGAAGCGATGCGCACCGTTTTCCTGCACGGTGAGGTGGACGGCTTCGCCGCCTCCGCCGCCGCGCTGTCCGAGCGGTTCGGCGCGCGCCCCGACGCGCCCGACCTGCTCGGCGTGCTGCTGCGGGACAAGTGCGCGCGGGACGGGCTGCTCGCCCGCTGGACCGCGCCCGACCTGGTGCGGGTGCTCACCGAGGTGGCGCCCCGGCACCTGGTGCTGCCCCGCTGGGCGGCGGTGCCCGCACTGCTGCACGACTGGATCGACTTCCTCGCCGGGGAGCGGCTGCTGATGTCCGGCAGCGACCCGGTGCCCGCGCTGCACGCGGCGATCGACGAGGCCGTGCCCGCCTTCCTGGCGGCGATGGCCGAACCCGCCGAGTGGGGACCGGAGAAGTTCTGGTCGCTGGCCGCGCGGGAGCACGGCGTCGACCTCGGTGCGGAGGGCGAGTTCGCCCGGTTCGTCGCCGCGGTGGACGACGGCGAGATCGAGCTGGACCGGGCCGTGTTGCGCGCCGTCGAGGAACGGGCCGACCGGGAACCGCTGCCCGTCCCGGTGCACTGGCTGCCACCGATGCGCATCCCGGATGGTGCGACGCCGGATGTCGAAGCGGCGGGCACCCCGATCATCGCGCGGATGGCCGCGTTGCTGCACTGGACCGGCACCGGCCGCGAACTCGGCGACGGGACGGAGCTGGCCGCGGAGCTGGACTGCGAGCCGGACCTGGCGCCGGCCACCGCGGCGTGGGCGGATCGCGCGCACCTGGTGCGGATCATCGACGACCGGGTGGTGCGCAGCGCGATCAGCACCCCGCTGCTGGCCGAACCGGGCGTGCTGTGGACGCGGCTGTGGCAATCGTTCGTGCTGCTCGACGAGGTGGCCGGGGACGACGCCGAGCTGTTGGACGGGCTGCTCGACGGCGAGGACGCGTTCCCGGAGCTGGTGCAGGGCGTGCTCAGCGCGCTCTACACCAACACCGGCGCGGTGCCGGTCGAGCAAGTGGTGGGCCTGGTGCTGCACGCGATCACCGACCGGGCCGATGCCCGGCCCGCGGTGGCGCGGGTGGTGGACCGGGTGCTGCGGCTCTGGGAGGCGCTGGGCGTGCTGCGCCGCTACCGCACCGACCTGCCGGAACTGCTGGAGCGCATCGAGGCGTTCGCGCCCGGATCGGCGGACCGCGCGGTGGTGGAACTGCTGCCGCTGGGGGTGTGGGCCGCGCACGGCTCGCTGCGCGGGTACGGCTTCGTCGCCCCGACGGTGGAGGAGGCGATCGCGCTGCCCGCCGAGGTGGTGGTGCTCGCGCTGCCGGGCGGCCCGGCGGACGTGGTGGACGAGGTCGTCGCGGGCTGGGTCGGGGTGCGCGGCCGGGCGGCGGCCGCCGTGGAACTCGCCGACCTGCTGCGCCGGGTCGACGACCCGGAGGTGCGCCTCGGCGCGCTGTGGCTGCTGGAGCACACCGGCGACGAAGGCGTGGCCGCGGTGCGCGGGCTGCGCGAGGACCCGGTGTGCGGGCCCGCCGCCCGGATGTGGCTGCGGGTGCGGCCGACCGAGCGGGACGTCGAGCTGCGCGACGGCGACGAACTGGTCGTCGCGCTGGACGCGATGGTCGTCACCGCGCGGGAGGACTCGGCCGCGTTCCTCGCCGACTTCCGGACCCGCCCCACCCCGGACCAGCTCGCGGTGCTCGACGAGATCGCCCGGGCCGGGGACGCGCGGGCCGACGTGGGGGGGGGGGGGGGGGGGGGCCCCGGGCCCCCCCCCCCCCCCCCGACGAGCAGGTGTCCAACGCGGCCAGGGAATGCCTGGAACGCTTGAACACCGCCTGATCCGGCCGGGCGGTCGACCCCGCCCGCGCCGGACCGGGGACGATCAGCGGGAGGCCGGGCAGGACAGGTCCTGGTCCGGGCGCTCGCCGTCCACCAGGAACTTGGTGGTCACGTCCAGCACGCAGGCGTTGCCGCCGAGCACGTAGGCGCCGTGCCCTGCCTCGTCGGTGCTGACCAGCCGCGCGCGGTCGCCGAACTTCTCCCGGAGCAGCTCGCCGCCGCGGTGCGGGGTGACCGGGTCGCGCCGGTTCTGCACGATGAGCACGTCGTCCGACCCGTCGTCGAGGACCGGCACCCGCGGCTCGGCGGGCTCGTGCGCCCAGAACGCGCAGGGCAGCACGTTCGCGGTGGCCGCGCCGAACAGCGGGAACTCCGCCCGGTCCGCGGCCACCCCGCGCCGGTAGGTCTCGACGTCCTCCGGCCATTCGACGTCGTTGCAGGTCACCGCGAGGAACACCGACAGCGAGTTGTCCAACGCCGAGGTGTCGGCCCCGGCGAGCTGCTGCGCGCGCACCGCGCCCTCGTCGGAGTCGCGCAGCGACTGCCAGAGCTGCGCGGTCCGGCCGTAGGTCGATTCGGCGTACAGCCCGACGAAGGTGGCCAGCCGGAACTGCGCCCCGTCCACCCCCGCGAACGGCTGGGCGTCGAGGCGTTCGGCGAGGTCGAAGTAGGTGCGCCGTACCTCCTCCTCGGTGCCGCCGAGGCCGTAGGAGTCGCCGCGCTGCGCGACCCACGCCGCGAAGTCCGGGAAAGCCTGCTCGGCGCCGAGCGCGAACCGGCGCATCCCGTCCCGGTCCAGCGCGGTGTCGCCGATGTTGCTGTCCAGCACCACCCGGTCGGCGCGCTCCGGGAACATCGAGGCGTACGCGGCACCCAGCGCGGAACCGTAGGACGCCCCGTAGAAGCTCGCCTTCTCCTCGCCGAGCGCGGCCCGGATCCGGTCCAGGTCGCGCGCCATGTTCGCGGTGGTCAGGCTGCTCAACCGCCCGTCGTCGTGCTGGGCGCACTGCTCGGCGACGGTGCGCACCTCCGCGGCCCGCTCGGTGACCGCGGCGTCGTCGTCCACCGCGTACGGCGGGATGTTGCCGTAGCGCGCCTGCTCGTCGGTGAACCCGCAGCTCACCGGGGACGAGTGGCCCACTCCCCTGGTGTCCATCCCGATCAGGTCGTAGCCGTCCAGCACGCTCGCGGGCAGGCCCCGGTTCGCCAGGTCGGCGCCGAAGGACAGCCCGGAGCCGCCCGGACCGCCTGGGTTGAGCAGCAGCACCCCGCGCCGCCGCTCGGGGTGCTGGCTGGCCAGCCGCGAGATCGTGAGGTCGAGCTGCGCGCCGTCCGGGTCGGAGTAGTCCACCGGCACCTGCACGACCGCGCACTGCACCGGCTGCGGGTCGGTCACCACGTCCGCCGGGCACGGCCCCCACTCCGGCCCGGTCCCCTCGGCCGAGGCCGGCACCGCCAGCAGCGAGGCCGCGAGCCCTGCCGCGATCAGTGCGGCCGCGCTCCGGCCCGCGTTCCGTTCGAGATCCATGTCGTCCTGCCCCTCATCCCGGGTGTTCTCCCGGAGGAGCACTCAACGGTGTGCCCCAGGGGCGAGGTCAACGGCTCGGGCGCTGAGTTGCTCCGTTCGGCGGCAGGCGTGCGGCCGGCGGTCAGCCGAGTTCGTCGAGCGCGGCGGGGAGTTCGGTGATGTCGCCGAGCACGCGGTGCGCTCCGGCGAGGGCGTCCTCGGCGGGCGGGAAGTGGGCGTTGGGCACCGCGAACACGGTGGCGCCGGAGGCGGTGGCGGCGCGCAGCCCGTTGCTGGAGTCCTCGACGGCGGCGCAGTCGGCGGCGGAGGTGCCGAGCAGCCGCGCGGCCTCCAGGTACACGTCGGGCGCGGGTTTGCCCGCGCCGACCTGCTCGCTGGAGAGGGTGGCGCCGACGGTGAGGCCGGTGCTGTCTAGGAACGCCTGGATGATCCGCGGCGGCGCGGAGCTGGCGATGGCGGTGGGGAACCGCTCGGCGACGCGCCGCAGGGTGTCGGCGGCGCCGGGCAGCACGGGCGCGTCCGCGGCGTAGACGCGGGCCATCTCGGAGATGACCCGTTCGGCGGCGTCGTCGGCGGTGAGCTGCGCGCCGAGGTCGTCGACGAGATAGCGGGCCCATTCGGGGGTGCTCATGCCCTGCATGGCCCGGGTCGCGTCGTCGGTCCAGCGGCCGCCGTGGGCGGCGACGACGTCGCGGCGGATGCGGTCCCAGAGTTGTTCGGAGTCGACGAGGACGCCGTCGAGGTCGAAGAGCACGGCTGCGGGAGTCACGTCGCCGATCGTAGGAGCCGGGGCGCGGGCGCGTCCTGCTCGGTGGCGCGACGGTGGTGCCGGGGTGGTGCCGGGGTGGCGCGGCGGTGGTGCAGGAGCGGCGCGGCACCGGGTGCAGGGGCGGTGCGCCGGGCGGGTTACTCCGGTCGCGGCGTCGCGCTGCTGCGAACGGAGCCGTTCGGGCTGTGTGCCTGCTCATGCGGGCTGGCTGGAGAACCACCAGAAAGTTAGCATTGCGAACGAACTACCCGGTGGGCGGCACGCGAGACGCGGAACGGCTCACCCCGAGACGCTGAGGAGTGGCGGCCGATGAGCGGCACGCACGACGTCCGGTTGCTGGACGTCTTCAAGGGCCAGCCGAAAGCGGTGTGGATCACCGCGTTCGCCGCGGTCATCGCCTTCATGGGCATCGGACTGGTGGACCCGATCCTGCTGTCCATCGCACAAGCCCTGCACGCCGGACCCGAGCAGGTGACGCTGCTGTTCTCGTCCTACCTGGGCGTCCAGGTGGTGGCGATGCTCGTCACCGGCGCGTTCAGCGCCCGCTTCGGGCCCAAGCGGACCGTCGTCACCGGCCTCGTGCTGATCGTGCTGGCCACGCTGGCCTGCGCGGTCGCCGGATCCATCGGGCAGCTGGTGGAGCTGCGCGCGGTGTGGGGCCTGGGCAACGCGTTCTTCATCGCCACCGCGCTGTCGGTGATCGTCGGCGCGGCCAGCGGCGGCCAGCAGGCCGCGATCCTGCTGTACGAGGCGGCGCTCGGCATCGGCCTGTCCACCGGCCCGCTGCTCGGCGCGCTGCTGGGCAACATCTCCTGGCGGGGGCCGTTCGCGGGTACCGCGGTGCTGATGGCGATCGCGCTGGTGCTCTCGGCCGGGTTCCTGCCCGCCGACGACGCGGACCCGGCGAAGCGGCCGAAGGTGCGGCTGCTCGACCCGCTGCGCGCCCTCGGGCACGGCGGGCTGCTGCGCACCGCGCTCGGCTCCGCCTTCTACACGGCCGCGTTCTTCGTGGTGCTCGCGTGGGCGCCGTTCGTGCTGGAGTTCGGGGCGATCGCGGTCGGCCTGGTGTTCTTCGGCTGGGGCCTGTGCGTGGCGGTGGCGGGCGTGACCCTCGCGCCGAAGCTCGCCGCCCGGTTCGGCGACGCGGGCGGGACCGTGCTCGCGGTGCTGCTGTACGCGGTGCTGCTGCTGGTGATGGCGGTCGGGTCGAAACCGGTCGTGGTGGTCGCGGTGATCCTCAGCGGTATCGCCTCGGGCCTGCTGAACACGCTGTTCACCGGGACCGCGATGAGCATCAGCGACGCGCCGCGCTCGGTGGCCAGCGCCGGGTACAACTTCTGCCGCTGGTTCGGCGGCGCGGTCGCGGCGACGCTGGTCGGGCACGTCGCGGACTGGTTCGGCTCGGCGCACGCCCCGTTCGCGGTGGCCGCGGTGCTGTGCGTGGTCTCGGCGGGCCTGCTGCTGGTGGACCTGCGCAAGCGCCGGGATCCGCACCGCGTGCCGGTGGAGGCCGCCGCCGTCGGCGAGGAGTTCTGACCCGTCCCGGCACCGGGCGCGGGGGGGGGGGGGCGCCCCCCCGCGGGGGGGCCCGCGGCCCGCCGGCCCGCCAGCGCGGGGCTGGGGGGGGGGGGGGGGGCCGGGGCCGCGCGCG
>NZ_JAIUKB010000127.1:0-21168 GCF_020176785.1 Saccharopolyspora sp. 6V
GGGCGCCGGCGCGGGGGGGGGCGGCCGCGCCCCCCCCCCCCGCCCCCCCCGCCCCGCGCCGCCCCCCCGCCCCCCCCCCCCCCCCCCCCCCCCCCCCCCCCCCGCCCGGGTGCTGCTCGCGGAGGGTGAGGGGCCGTTGCGGTCCGGCGACGCGATCGAGGGGCCGGCCGACGGTGTCCGACGACCGAGCGTCATGAGTTCGGGTGCTGTTCACCTGCACGTCCAGGGGACCTCGCCTGATCGGCATAGCGTCCAGGTGTTCCTGACTGACACCTGGAGGTCCGTGTGTCCACCCGACCGGACGGCGGGCGGGTCGTCCCGCTGCCACTGCTGTCGAACCACTCCGCCCGCCGGGCATCGGCCACCTGCAAGTACCGCTGCGGCAACGCCTGCGCGCACGAGGCGCCGAACACCTCCGGCAACGGCTACTTCGGCGACGTCGTCGCGAGCGTCCTGAGCCGTCGCGGCGCGCTGAAGGCGGGGGGCGTGCTGGCGCTGGCGGTCGGCGGGGCCTCCGCCCTGTCCGGCACCGCCGCGGCCACCGCCCCGCGTCCCGCCGGTCGTCCCGTGCCGGGCACCGACTTCGCGCCGGTCGCGCCGAACCAGGAGGACCGGCTCACCGTCCCCGAGGGCTACGCGCAGGGCATCGTGATCCGCTGGGGCGATCCGCTCGTCGACGGCGCCCCCGAGTTCGACTTCCACCACCAGTCGGCGGCGGCGCAGGAGAAGCAGTTCGGCTACAACAACGACTTCGCCGGGTTCGTCCCGCTCGACGCGGCAGGCAGGCGCGGGCTGCTCGTGGTCAACCACGAGTACACCACCGAGTCGCACATGTTCCCGGACTACGACGAGGACAACCCCACCGAGGAGCAGGTCCGCATCGCCTGGGCCGCGCACGGCCTGTCCGTCGTGGAGGTCGCGAAGGAACGCGGCAAGGGCCTCGTCGCGCGGCGCGGCGAGCGCAACCGGCGGATCACGCTGAACACCGAGTTCGAGGTGCGCGGACCCGCCGCGGGCAGCGACTTCCTCAAGACCTCCGTCGACCCGACCGGCACCCGCGTGTTCGGCACCCAGAACAACTGCGCGGGCGGCGTCACCCCGTGGGGCACGATCCTGTCCGGCGAGGAGAACTTCCACCAGTACTTCGGGCACTCCGAGCTGATCACCGAGCCGGTCGCGGCCGAGCGCTACCGGCGCTACGTCATCGGCACCGGCGAGACCGACCGCAAGTGGGAGCGCTTCGACCGCCGCTGGGACGTCTCGCAGGAGCCGAACGAGCCGAACCGCTTCGGCTGGGTCGTCGAGATCGACCCGAACGATCCGACGTCCACCCCGGTCAAGCACACCGCGCTGGGCCGGTTCAAGCACGAGGGCGCCACCATCCAGATCGCCGACGACGGCCGGGTGGTCGCCTACTCCGGTGACGACGAGCGCTTCGAGTACATCTACAAGTTCGTCTCGAACGGCCGGTACAAGCCGGGCCGCAGCGCGCACGCGCGGCGGCACAACTCGGCGCTGCTCGACGACGGCACCCTCTACGTGGCCCGCTTCCACGGCAACAGCCCCGCCGAGGAGATCGACGGTTCGGGCGCGCTGCCCGCCGACGGGCACTTCGACGGCACCGGCGAGTGGTTGAAGCTGGTCAGCGGGAACGAGTCCTTCGTGCCCGGCTTCAGCGCCGAAGAGGTCTACGTGTTCACCCGGCTCGCCGCCGACGCGCTCGGCGCGACGAAGATGGACCGGCCCGAGGACATCGAGCCGAACCCGGTGAACGGCCGCGTCTACTGCGCGCTGACGAACAACAGCAACCGCGGCTCCGCGGACAACGCCCCGGTCGACGAGGCCAACCCCCGGGTCGGCAACAAGCACGGGCACGTCCTGGAGTTCGCCGACGACACCGCGGGCACCCGGTTCCGCTGGAACCTGCTGCTGGTGTGCGGCGACCCGAACGACCCGGGCACCTACTTCGGCGGCTTCGACAAGTCCCAGGTCAGCCCGATCTCCTGCCCGGACAACGTCACCTTCGACCGGTTCGGGAATCTGTGGATCACCACCGACGGCAACGAGCTCGGCTCGAACGACGGGCTGTTCGCGGTGCCGGTGGACGGACCGGAACGCGGCAAGGTGAAGCAGTTCCTGACCGTGCCGGTGGGCGCGGAGACCTGCGGTCCGGTGGTCCTCGACGACCTGGTCACGGTCAACGTGCAGCACCCGGGCGAGGACGCCGAGGACGCCCAGCACCCCACGTCGCACTGGCCGGACGGCGGCGACTCGCAGCCGCGGCCCTCGGTGGCCGTGGTGTGGCGGGAGGGCGGTGGTGAGATCGGCCGGCGCTGATCTCACCTGCGAGCGCGGGGGCCTTCCGAACACGGGAGGCCCTCGTTGCGCTCGCCGGTGACCGGGCCGGACCGGGGAACGCCCGATCACCAGGCGCGGAAGGATCCCGGCGCGCACGTCCCACGGGAAACCCCGGAGCACCCGAACGCGGGCGTCGCGCTCCGCGGGTGCACCAACGCCCCGCGCGGTGCCGGCCCACCGGAAGGCCCCGGAGCACCTGCCCGACCGCGGGCGGAGGCGTCCGGCCCGGTGGGGCGCCCGGCGCACCGTGCGCGCGCGTGCGACGGATACGATTCAGACCATGTCTGAACGTCCGATCGCCCTGGTCACGGGTGCTTCCCGCGGCATCGGGGCCGCCACCGCCCGCGCCCTGTCCGAGACCCACGACGTGCTGCTCGGCGGCCGGGACGGCGAAGCGCTGCGGGAGCTGGCGGCGGAGATCGACGGCGCCCGCCCGTGGCCGGTGGAGCTGACCGATCCGGACGCGGTGGCGGCGGCGGTGCGGGACGTGAACCGGCTTGACGTGCTGGTGCACAGCGCGGGGCTGGTGGAACTCGGCGCGGTCTCGGACGTGTCGGTCGACTCGTGGCGGCGGACCTTCGAGCTGAACCTGTTCGCGGTCACCGAGCTCACCCGGCTGCTGCTGCCCGAGCTGCGCGCGGCCTCCGGGCACGTGGTGCTGATCAATTCGGGTTCGGGCTTGAACGCGAAGCCGAACTGGGGTTCCTACGCGGCGAGCAAGTTCGCGCTGCGCGCGTTCGCCGACGTGCTGCGCGCCGAGGAGGCCGCGAACGGCGTCCGGGTGACCTCGGTCTTCCCGGGCCGGGTCGACACGGACATGCAGCGCGGCGTGGTCGCGGCCGAGGGCGGCGAGTACCGGCCGGAGCGCTTCCTGACCCCGGAGTCGGTCGCGGGGCCGGTCTGCACCGCGGTGCGCGCCACCGCCGACGCCCACCTCACCGAGCTGGTCGTCCGCCCCTCCTGACGTCGCCGGGCCGCGGCCGCTGCGGGCGGCCGTCCGCGCACCGGGTCGCCGCCGGGGAGTCGGCAGGCCGGCGCCCGCCCCGGATTAGCGTGCTCGGGTGACCGTGCTTCGTTCGATCGTGCTGTTCGCCCTCGCCGCCGTCGCCGAGATCGGTGGTGCCTGGCTGGTCTGGCAGGGGGTGCGCGAGCACAAGGGCCTGTTGTGGATGGGCGCCGGCGTGCTCGCGCTGGGCGCCTACGGGTTCGTCGCCACCTTGCAGCCGGACGCGAACTTCGGCCGGATCCTCGCCGCGTACGGCGGGGTCTTCGTGGCGGGCTCGCTGGCGTGGGGCGTGCTGCTGGACGGGTTCCGGCCGGACCGCTGGGACCTGGCGGGCGCGGCCCTGTGCCTGGTCGGCGTCGCCGTGATCATGTACGCGCCGCGCGGCTGAGCCGGGCCCGGACGCGAGAACGGGAGGGAGCACGCGGGCTTCCCTCCCGTCCCCGGTCGATCGGTGCCGCTACTGGACGGCGATCGTCGCGTGCCGGTCCTGCTCGGTACCGCCTTCCGCGGTGCCCTTGCCGACGACTTCGAGGCGTTCCTTCGGGACGCCGGCCTCGGTGAACGCGTCCGCGACGGCCTGCGCCCGCTGCTGGGACAGCTCCTGGTCCTTCGGCGACGGGTTGCCGGTGTCGGCGACGTAGCCGGTGATGGTGAACTTCAGCTCCTGCGGCGCGGACTTCGCCAGCTCGGCGGCCTTCTTCGCGGTCTGCTCGCCCTGCTCGGTGAGGTCCGCGCTGTCGGCCTCGAAGGTGATCGGGCTCTGTGCGAGGGCCTGGTCGATCTGCTGCTGCAGAGCCGTCTTGGCGGCCGCCGGGTCCGGGCTCGGCGGCGGCGCCGGGGTCTGCTCCTGCTGCTGCGCGGGCGGCGCCGGTGGCACCTCGCCCTCCTGGCCGCCCTGGCCCTGGTCGCCGCCGCCGCCGGAGCAGCCTGCGAGGAGCGCGACGAGCGCGGCCGCCGCCACGCCGTAGGGGGCTGTTCTTCGATCCATGCCGACCTCCGCGAATCGGGCTCGCCGGGCGCGGCGCGCGTGGGGCGCCCGGAGCGTGGGTCCCTCCATTGGATGTCGAGGTGGAGGTCCGGGCAGGTCGGGTTTCGGGCTCCCACGCGATCGTGTGAAGCCGCCCGGGTTGCGCGATCGGCCGCGCGTGGGGGCGAGATGCCCGGTTCGGCGCATGTCACAGGGCCTTCCCGGTGGTTTCCGGCCCACCCGCTCGACAGAAGTTACTGCGGGGTAATACTCTGGAGTTACCGACGAGTAAGGCCATGTCCGGAGAGCGGGGCCGGCTCGGATCATCAGTGCGGAGAGGGAGCCTGCGAAATGGGCCACTACAAGAGCAACGTCCGCGATCTCGAATTCAACCTGTTCGAGCTCTTCAAGGTGCAGGACCGGCTCGGCACCGGGGCGTTCGAGCAGTCCGACGAGGACACCGTGCGCGGTGTGCTCAGCGAGCTCAACGCGCTCGCCACCGGGCCGCTCGCCGAGTCGTTCGCGGACGGCGACCGCACCCCGGCGAAGTTCGACCCGAAGACCCACTCGGTCACGCTGCCGGAGTCGTTCAAGAAGTCCTACCAGCAGGTCATGGACGGCGAGTGGTGGCGGCTCGGGCTCTCCGACGAGCTCGGCGGCTACGGCATCCCGCCGACCGTGCAGTGGGCCACCTCCGAGCTGATCCTCGGCGCCAACCCGGCCGTGTACATGTACATGGCGGGTCCGCAGTTCGCCGGGATCGTGCACAAGAACGGCACCGAGGAGCAGCGCGCCTGGGCCGACCTGATGATCCAGCGCGGCTGGGGCGCCACCATGGTGCTGACCGAGCCGGACGCGGGCTCCGACGTCGGCTCCGGGCGCACCAAGGCCGTCAAGCAGGCCGACGGCAGCTGGCACCTCGACGGCGTGAAGCGGTTCATCACCTCCGCCGACCAGGACATGACCGAGAACATCATGCACCTGGTGCTGGCCCGCCCCGAGGGCGACGGCGTGGAGAGCAAGCCCGGCACCAAGGGCCTGAGCCTGTTCCTGGTGCCCAAGTTCCACTTCGACGGCACCACCGGCGAGCCGGGCGAGCGCAACGGCGCCTTCGTCACCAACGTCGAGCACAAGATGGGCCTGAACGCCTCCGCCACCTGCGAGCTGACCTTCGGCCAGCACGGCACGCCTGCGCAGGGCTGGCTGCTCGGCGAGGTGCACGACGGCATCGCGCAGATGTTCCAGGTCATCGAGTACGCCCGGATGATGGTCGGCACCAAGGCCATCGCCACGCTGTCCACCGGCTACCTCAACGCGCTGGAGTACGCCAAGGAGCGCGTGCAGGGCGCCGACCTCACCAAGGCCACCGACAAGACCGCCCCGCGCGTGGCGATCACGAACCACCCCGACGTGCGCCGCATCCTGCTGCTGCAGAAGGCGTACGCGGAGGGCCTGCGCGCGGTGTACCTCTACACCGCGACGTACCAGGACCAGATCGCGCAGGGCAAGGCGAGCGGCGCGGACGTGTCGCTGGCCGAGCAGGTCAACGACCTGCTGCTGCCGATCGTGAAGGGCGTCGGCTCGGAGCGGGCGTACGAGAACCTGACGCTGTCGCTGCAGACCCTCGGCGGCTCCGGCTACCTGCAGGACTACCCGATCGAGCAGTACATCCGGGACGCCAAGATCGACAGCCTGTACGAGGGCACCACGGCGATCCAGGCGCAGGACTTCTTCTTCCGCAAGATCGTCCGCAACAACGGCGCAGCGCTGGGCCACCTCGCAGCCGAGGTGCAGAAGTCGCTGGAGGCCGAGGGTGCGGACGACCGGCTCAAGGAGGAGCGGGCGCTGCTCGCGAAGGCGCTGGACGACGTGCAGGGCACCCTCGGCGCCGTCTTCGGCTTCCTGACCTCCGCGCAGGAGGACGTGACCAACATCTACAAGGTCGGCCAGCACGCCGTGACCGTGCTGATGAGCATGGGCGACCTGCTCATCGGCTGGCTGCTGCTGCGCCAGGCCGAGATCGCGCTGGCGGCGCTGGACGCGGGCGCCTCGGCGAAGGACCAGCCCTTCTACCAGGGCAAGGTCGCGGTGTCCCGGTTCTTCGCGAAGAACGTGCTGCCGGAGCTGACCGGCCGCCGCAAGATCGTGGAGAACGCGGACAACTCCATCATGGAGCTGGACGAGTCGGCGTTCTGATCCGGCGCGAGACCGGCGTGGGCGTCCCCTCGGTGGCGGGCCCCCCCACGCCCGTTTTCGCGGTCAGGTCCCGGCCGGGCGGGACCCCGGTCAGACCCGGACCAGCGCCTTGAGCGCCTTCCGGTCGGCCATCGCCCGGTACGCGTCCGGCACCCCGTCCAGGTCGGTGACGTGGTCGAACACCCGGCCCGGCCGGACCGCGCCGGAGAGCACGTCCGGCATCAGCTCCTCGAC
Source organism: Saccharopolyspora sp. 6V (assembly GCF_020176785.1). NCBI lineage: Bacteria > Bacillati > Actinomycetota > Actinomycetes > Pseudonocardiales > Pseudonocardiaceae > Saccharopolyspora > Saccharopolyspora sp. 6V. The sequence goes on from NZ_JAIUKB010000127.1 coordinate 6,762, forward strand.
GTAGGACCGCGCCGGGCAGACGCCGCCGCCGATCCGCACGTTGCGCATGACAGCTCCCGCAGGTCCACGCCGCCGCCCTCCTGCGGGACGCCGACGTAGCCGATCGCGCCGCCGTCGCGGACCAGGCGGGTCGCGGTCGCCATCGACTCGGCGGTGCCCACGCACTCCAGCACCGAGCGCACGCCTTCGCCGCCGGTCAGCTCCCGCACGCGCCGCACCCCGGCGTCGCCGCGCTCCGCCACCACGTCCGTCGCTCCGAACTCGCGGGCCAGCTCGGTGCGGTCCGGGTGCCTGCCCATGATGATCAGGCGTTCGGCGCCGAGCCGGGCGGCGGCCAGCACCCCGCACAGGCCGACGGCACCGTCACCGACCACGGCCACCGAACCGCCCCGCCGCACCTCGGCGGACACCGCGGCGTGGTGCCCGGTCGGGAACACGTCGGCCAAGGTGAGCAGCGAGGGCAGTAGCGGATCGTCCTGCTCCACCGGCAACCGCACCAGCGTCCCGTCCGCGTGCGGCACCCGCACCGCCTCGCCCTGCGCGCCGTCCTCGCCGGGCGAGCCGTACACCCCGCCGGACGGGCAGGACGTCTGCAACCCCTCCCGGCAGAACCGGCAGGTGCCGTCGGAGAAGGTGAACGGCGAGACCACCAGGTCACCCGGCCGCACCGACCGCACCGCGGACCCGGCCTCCTCGACCACGCCCAGGAACTCGTGGCCGATCCGCTGCCCGGCCTCGTCGCGCTCCATGCTCTTGTACGGCCACAGGTCGCTACCGCACACGCAGGTCAGCACCACCCGCACGACCGCGTCCGCCGGTTCCCGCAGGGCCGCGTCGGGCACCTTTTCCACTCGCACGTCGCCGGCTCCGCGGATCACGGTGGCTCGCATCGCTGGCTCCCTCGGTCGGGTTCGTCGTCCCCCACCGGGTGCCCGGGTGCGGCGCGGCCGATGCCTCGGAACGCGGACGAGGCCCCTCCCGGAACCGGGAAGGGCCTCGTCGGCGGTGCGGGTCAGGGCGCCGGTGGCGCGCCGCAGTGGATGATCGGCTGCGGGTTGTAGACCGTCTTGGTCGGCTTCTCCTTCTTGACCTTCCCGGTCTTCACGTCGGTCAACGTGCGGGTGTCGGTGACGGTGAAGCCGCCGTTGCCCTTGCTGGGGCTGCACGGCTCGCCCGGCGGCACGACCTTCTCGTGCGGGGGCTTCTCGTTGGTGCGCGGACCGGTCTCGGAACCCACGTCGTACTGCTTGGTGCCCCAGAACTTCACCGTGATCGACGACGGCGTCCACTCCGTGGTGATCATGATTCCGCTGGCGAGCGTGTTCTTGAACTTCACGTCGATGACGCTGCTGCCGTCCGGGTTCTGGAACACCGTGGCCTCGCGGCCCGCCGGGTAGCGGCTGATGTAGTAGCTGTGCTCCTTGTGCTCCACGTCCTGCACGCCCGCGAAGTACGAGGCGTTGAACAGGGTGGTCGCGAACTGCGAGATGCCGCCGCCGACCGCCTTCGCCGGGCGGCCGTCCTCGATGATCCCGGACTCCACGTAGCCCTGCGCGGTGCCGCGCGGGCCGGTGTGGCCGTTGAGGCTGAACGTCTCGCCCGGCTTGATCACCGCTCCGTTGACCTGCTCGGCGGTGCGCCGGATGTTCACCCCGGACGCCGCTTCGAAGCCGCCGGTCTGGTACTCGCTGATGACTTCCTTGATGCCGAGGCCGTTGGCCTGGTCGGTGCTGAACGCGGGCGGCTGCTGCTCGTAGACGGCCTGCACCGTGCGGTCCTGCTTCTTGCGGGCCACGTCCAGGAGCTTCTCGAAGCTCTTCTCCCAGTTGACCCCGCGGCCCTCCAAGGAGGGGTGCACCACGGGACGGCCGCCTTCGAGGACCACCTCGGCGTCCTTCGCCGGCTTCATCGTGTCGAGCAGCTGCGGCTCGACCCCGCCGATCACCGTCGGCAGGTCGAGGTGCGAGCGGAGCCCGCCCTTGCCGTCCGGTTCGAAGCGCAGCGCGGCGGCCACGGTCTCCGGGGCGAGCGCGGCGTCGTGGCCCTCGCCCTTGATCGCGATCGGACCGGACACCGCGGGCTGGGCCACGTTCCGCAGCGCCTGGTGCACGCCGTCGGAGGTGGTGCTCACCGCCTGCTCGGTGAACGGGACCTGGACGGCGCCGCCCTTCGCCCAGTCCGCCATGACCTGGTCGGCGGCCACCTGCACGTCCACCGAACGGCCGGTGACGGGTTCGACCGCGACCGGGGTGGCGCCCTCGAACTTGATGGTGCCCTCGGAGGCCGGTCGCTCCAGGCGCGGCTTCACCTGCTCCAGCGCGGCCACGACCTGCTGCTCGTCGCCGTGGCTGACCGGGGAGATCTCGCGGTTGGTGAACAGCGAGGCGATCCGGGTGAACGGGTTCAGCGGCTGCGAACCGGCCTGCTCGATGGTGGCCGGCCAGTCCATCGTCAGCCCGGACTGCTCCGGGGAGATGGTGGCGGTGGAGTCCCCGGCCTGCAGCTGCACCGGCTGCTGCAGGTTCGGGCCGAGCTCCTCGCGCAGCTTGCGCTCCGCCGCGGCCGGGGTGAGGCCGCCGACGTGCACGGCGGCGACGGTGGTGCCGCGCGGCACGGTGCCGCTGCTGAACGTCAGGTCGCCCACGTAGAGCAGCAGCAGGACGCCGGCGGCGATCCCGGCCACGATGCCGCCGCGGATCAGCTTGCGGCGGTCCTTGGGGCCGCTCTGCTCCGGCGGGTCCTCGGCGAAGCCGCCGCCGATGCCGCCGGCGAACCCGGCCGCCGACGGCGAGTTCGCGTCGGCGGGGACCTTCGGGATGTTCTGGGTGCGCTCGGAATCGACCTCGGGGTACGAGATCTGCTGGGTGGGCGGCGGGGCGGCGAACGAACCGCCCGAGGCCTGGACCGTCGGCTCCTGGCCGCTCACCGCGGGGTGCACCGCGGTCGACTCGGACGAGCCGAGGAAACCGGGGGCGCCGAGGAAGTCCGTGGGCGAGGCGTAGGTGCCGCCGCTCTCGGCGGGGACCGTGGGGATGGTCTGGGTGCGCTCGGCGTCGTCCTCCGGCGGTTCCTGCCCGAGGCGCTGCGTGTCGTCGGCGCCGGACTGCTGCGAGAGCGGGCGGGTGCCGCGCTCGGCCGGGGCGGCGGATTCCGCCGGGGTTCCGGAGGGTGCCTGCTCCGCAGCCGAGCCCGTCGCGCCCGCCGACGCGGACTGCGCCGTCGCGGATCCGGTCGACGCGGACCCGGCCGATGCCGATCCCGTCGATGCGGATCCGGCCGCGGCGAGCTGCTCCGCGGAGATCTGCGTGGTCCGCTCCGCCGCCGATTCCTCCGGCACGCCGGTGGGGGCCGGGGTGCTCGGCCGCGTGGCGTCCGCGGCGGAGCCGCCCGATGCGCCGGGCCGCTCCGCCCGGCCGGCCGGGTCGTCGCCCGCCGGTTTCCGGTTCGGATCGTCCCCGGATGAGACGTCGTAGTTTTCCGGCACCGCTTCCCCTTCATCGGTCTGGTCGTGCGGTGGGGTACATCAGCGAACAGGCGCCGGGGCGGTCCGTCAAGGACGCCGTGCCCGCCTCACCCCGACAGCGGCGGCACCTGGGAGGGGTGCCGGTCGCGGCTCGCGGTGGATCAGTGGCTCACAGGTACAGGCCGGTGCCCTGTTCGATCTGCTCGCTGGCCACGGCGTGCAGGTCGCGCTCCCGCATCACCAGGTAGGGCTGGCCCTGCACTTCGACCTCGAACTGCTCCTCGGGGTTGAACAGCACCTGGTCGCCGACCTTCACGGCCCGCACGTGGCTGCCCACCCCGAAGACCTCGCCCCAGAGCAGCCGCTTGGCCACCTGGGCGGTCGCCGGAATCACGATGCCGCCGCTGCTGCGGCGTTCGCCTGATTCCGCGGAGACCCGCACCATGACCCGGTCATGCAGCATCTGGATCTCGAGCTTGGCATCGGTCACCCGAAAAGTTTACGTGCCCGCCCCGGCGGGTCCGCCGCGCAGGGGGCCGCTCACGCTCCGGCGTCCATACCGCCCATCACCAGGGGCAGCCGCGGTGGGCCACCTGGCGCAACCCGCACCGGCACTCCCCAGTCCTGCCTGGTCAGGTTGCAGGTGGGGTGTTCGACGGCGGGGTCGTCGGTGCAGCTGGCGGCCTGCGCGACGACGTGCAGCACGCCGTGCTCGATGCCGTCGGCGAGCACCAGCCGCCGTTCCAGGTCGGTTCCGGTGCCCGCGCCCTCGACCAGGAGTTCCGGCGGGGACGCGGTGATCTCCAGCCGGGTGGAGGGCCCGTAGCGGTCGTCGAGCTTGCTGCCCGGCGGCGGGGTGAACACCACGGCGAGCCGCACCTCCCCGTCGCCGATCTCGGTGGCGGGCCGCGTGACCTGCTGCGATGCGCCTTCGACGAGCTTCGCGGAGACGCCGGGCGGCACCGGCCGCTCCAGCCGGTGCGCCGCGGAGGACACCACCACGAGCTCCCCGTCGACCACGGCCGCGCCGGACGGTTCGGCGAGGTGGGTGGCGAGCGTGGCGACCTCGTTCGATGCCGGATCGTAACGTCGGAGGGCCCCGTTGTAGGTGTCGCAGACGGCGACCGACCCGTCCGGCAGCACCGCCACCCCCAGCGGGTGCTGGAGCAGCGCGCTCTCCGCGGGGCCGTCGGCGTGGCCGAAGTCGAACAGCCCGGTGCCGATCGCGGTCCGCACCCGGAACCCGGTGCCGTCCGCTTCGATCCAGCGCAGCGCGGAGGTCTCGGAGTCGGCGAGCCACAACCGGTCCCCGCCGTCGGCGAGGCCGGAGGGCTGGGCGAAGAACGCCTCGGCCGCGTCCCCGTCCCGCAGGCCCTCCACGGTGGTGCCCGCGAAGCGCCGGACCTGCCCGGTGCGCGGGTCGAACAGCCCGAGCGTGTGGTTGCCCGCCATCGCGATGACGACGCCGCCCGCCGGTTCCCACCAGGCGACGTCCCAGGGGCTGGTCAGCGGGGTGTCCGTCCCCGGGCCCCCGTCCGCGCCGTCGCGCCACTGCTCGCCGGTGCCCGCGACGGTCGTGACGTGCCCGTCGGCGAGCCGCACGCCGCGCAGCAGGTGGTTCACCGTGTCCGCGACGACCAGGTCGTAGCCGGCCTCGACGGCGACGGCCGCGGGCAGCACCGCGATCCCGGCGGGTTCGGCGAAGGAGGCCTCGGCGGGCCCGCCGTCGCGGGCGCCGCGCTCGCCGCTGCCGATGCGGCGCAGCACCGTCTCGCCGTCCTGGGCGAACTCGACCAGCGAGTGGTTCGCGGAGTCGGAGACCAGCACGGTGCCCGGCCCGGCGGCGATCTTCGCGGGGAACCGCAGCTCGGTGGCGGCGGGTTCCGGCGGCACGTAGGGGCCGTCGCCGCGGTGCAGGGTGCCCTTCGCGTCGTGCTCGGCGACCAGTTCGCGCAGCACGCTGCGCAGCGCGTCCACGTGGCCCTCGCCCGCGGCGACGTGCACCAGGTAGCCCTCGGGGTCGACCACGGCGAGCGTCGGCCACGCCTTGACGGCGTAGTTCTGCCAGGTCGTCAGCTCGGGGTCGTCGAGGACCGGGTGGTGCACGGAGTAGCGCTCGACCGCGGCGAGCAGCGCGTCCGGGTCGGCTTCGTGCTCGAACTTCGGCGAGTGCACGCCGACGGTGACCAGCTCGTCGGCGAACTCCTGCTCCAGCGGCCGGAGCTCGTCGATGACGTGCAGGCAGTTGATGCAGCAGAACGTCCAGAAGTCCAGCAGCACGATCTTGCCGCGCAGGTCGGAGAGCAGAACCTCCCGGCCGCCGGTGTTCAGCCACTGCCGCCCGGTCAGCTCGGGCGCGCGGACGCGGGTGCGGAGGTGCGACGCGGTACTCACGTGCGGAGTCAACAACACCGGCCGGGCGCCCTGTTCCCGCGTCCACATGCCGGGAAGTTCGCCCGGCGCGGGAATGGCGGGGGCGATCGGAAGCTTGATCCGGTACGCGGATCGCGCCGGGTTCCCGCCGCGGGAGCGGCCGGGAGGAGGGTGCGTCGGGGTGTCGAAACCCCGGAATTGGAAAGCCCCGCGGTGCTGCCAGGTCGGGGGTCCGACAGCACCGCGGGGTCACCATCCATATCGGCGGCACCCCCGGCGTTGTTACACACCGACCTCGGTGTGACTCAAGTCACGCCGTTGTGGGTGCCGCGGATGCCGCGAACGGCCGGTTCGCGGCTCGTTGACCAGCGCGTTCGGTGAGCTCGGCGGTGTTTCCGCACCGGCGCGGGAATTCGCGATCGGCGGCCCGCCGGCTCAGCCCCCGTGGAGCGCGGCGATCGCTTCCGGCCCGTACCCGGCGGCCAGCAGCGGCCGCCGCACGTCGCGGTCGAGATCGGGCAGGTAGCCGAGCAGCACGTCCGCGGGCCCGGTGATCGACGCCCGCTCCAGCGCCGCGGGCAGCAGCAGCGTCCGGCCCGGTTCGAGCTCGTCGTCGCCGCCCGCGCTGCGCACCCGCGCCGCCCCGCCCGCGTTGCTCAGCAGCAGGACCCGGCCGACGGGCAGTTCCCGCTCGGTTCCCGCGCCGAGCCGCCACCGCTCCAGGGCGAAGTGCGGTCCGGCGCAGCACAGGACGCGGTCGGCGTCTCCGCTCGGCGGCAGCCGCAGGCCCGGCGTCGGGTGCGGCCGGGCGGCCGGGTCCCACTCGTCGAGCAGCCGCTCCACGTTCGCGCGGCGCTGCTCCGGGTCGACCGGCGAGCCGTCCTGCATGTTCCACGGCATGGCGTGCTGCTGGATGTCGGAGGTCTGCTCGATCTCGTGGATCAGCGTGTCCGGTCCGAAGCTGTGCGGTGTCCCGCCCGGGACGTAGACGGTGTCACCGGGGCGCAGCGGCAGTTCCCGCAGCACCGAGCCGAAGTCCTCGGCGAGCAGCGTCGAGCGCAGCTCCGCCCGGTCCACGCCCTCCCGGGTGCCGATGAAGGCGGTGGCGCCGGGCGCGGCGTCCAGCACGTGCCAGGCCTCGGTCTTGCCGTTCGGCTCCCGTTCGAGCCGCCGGGCGGTCTCGTCGTCGGCGTGCACGTGGACCGGCAGCATGCCCGTCCCGTCGATGAACTTGGTCAGCAGCGGGAAGCGGTCGCCGCGCCAGCCCGGCCCCACCAGCTCGTCGGGGTGCGCGCGGGTGAGCTCCCGCAGCCTCCGCCCCGCCAGCGGCCCGGCCACGACCTCCGCGCCGCGGCCGTCCACGTCGCTGACCTCCCAGGTCTCGGCGATCCGGTCCGCTGGCAGGGCCCCGCCTCCCCAGCCGGTCGGCGATGGCCCGGCCGCCGAAGACGTGCCGGGCGACGGGCGTGCTCAACCGCAGCGGGTACCAGCGCGGCGTCACAGGATCGGCACCCCGCCGGTGACCGCGATGCGCGCGCCGGAGATGTACGCGGCCTCGTCGGAGGCCAGCAGCACGTAGGTCCCGGCGAGCTCGGCCGGCTGCCCCGGCCTGCCCAGCGGCACGTCCTCCCCGAAGTGCTCCACCTGCTCGGTGGGCATCGTGGCCGGAATCAACGGCGTCCAGATCGGCCCCGGCGCGACGCTGTTCGCCCGGATCCCGCGCGGCCCGTACAACCGGGCGAGCCCGGCGGTGAAGTTCGCGATGCCCGCCTTCGTCGCGTCGTAGGCCAGCAACGTCGGCGGCGGCATGTCCGAGTTCACCGAGGTCGAGTTGATGATCGAGGAGCCCGGCCCCAGGTGCGGCAGCGCCGCCTTGCACAGGTGGAACATCGCGCTGAGGTTGACCGCCACCGTGTAGTCCCACTCCTGGTCGGGGACGTCCTCCAGCCGGTCGCGGGTCATCTGGAACGCCGCGTTGTTGACCAGCACGTCGATCCGGCCGAACGCCTCGACGGCGCGGTCCACCACGGCCCGGCAGTGCGCCGGGTCGGCGAGGTCGCCGGGCACCAGGACCGCCGTGCGCCCGGCCTCCTCGACGTGGCGCGCGGTCGCTTCGGCGTCCGACCGCTCGTCGAGGTAGGACAGCAGCACGTCGGCGCCCTCCCGGGCGAAGGCGATCGCGACCGCGCGCCCGATGCCGCTGTCGGCGCCGGTGATCACGGTGGCCTTGCCGGTCAACCGGCCGGATCCGGTGTAGCTCCGCTCGCCATGGTCGGGATGTGGGTCCATCTCCCCGGTGACTCCGGGCGGTGCCTGCTGCTGCGGTGGTGTGGTCACGACCGACTCCCTTCCGTGCGCCCCCTCCGCCCTACCCGCGGCCCGCGGGGTGAAACGGCGCTCACTTGAGCGGGTCGTGGCCCCAGTTCATGAGCGAGTAGCGCCAGGTCGTGCGGGTCGGGTCGCCGGACGGCCGCTGGGCGAGGTGCCGCTTGACGTAGCCGCGGACCTCGCGCATGTGCGCGAGGTCGTCGCCGGTGAACTCGGCGCGCTTCTCGCGCAGCAGCGACACGATGCGCCGCCCGGACGCGTGGCCCTTGGTCTCGCCCCCCTCGCCGGACTGCCCGGCGCTCTTCGACTCGTCGGTGGCCAGCCACCGCTCCAGCTCCGCGGGGGTCATGTTGACGAGCTCCTCGAACTCGTCGATCAGCTGCCGATCGGTGTCGGTCATCGCCGCCTCCTGGTCAGGTCCGGTCGAGTTCGCGCAGCACGGTCTTGCGGGCCTTGTGCTCGCGCTCGTGCCGCGCGGCCGCCGCCGCCTCGCGCGGGGGCAGTTCGCGGGCGCGCCGCGCGGCCTCCCGGGCGGGGAGCTCGTCGAGCTCGGCGGACCTGCGCGCCGACTTGGCGGCGGGCGGGTTCGCGGCGTGCTGCGCGCCGCGGCGGGACGCCTCCCGCTTGGCGCGGCGGGTCTCGCGGCGCTCGCGCGGGGTCAGCTCCTCCCACGCGGCCTCCGGCAGGTACCGCTCGGTGGTGCCGTCGTGCCGGGCCCGCGCCGAACCCGATTCGGTCTGCCAACGCTCCTCGGTCCACCGCTGCAGGTCCCGCTGGGCGCGGGTGCGCCGCCTCGGGTGCCGGTAGCCGCCGCCGTGCTGCTCGTACCGCTGCGCGAGGAGCTGGCTCTTGCGCGCCGACCACTGCCCCGGCGCGCCGCCGTCGTCGGAGTCCTTCAACTCGTCCTTCAACCGCTCCCGCAGCCGGGGGTCCGTGTAGTCGCGCTCGTAGTCCGCGCTGCTCTTGCCCATGCCGGTCGGCTACCCGGACGCGCGGCCGCCACGCGCGGTTGGGCGTCCCTCGGGCCGGGGAACTCGGCCGGGAGGGACCGGCGACAGGGGGGCGAGATGGGGATCGACGCTGCGGCGGGGAGCGGGCCCGCCCCGCTCCGGGCACCGGGGATCGTGCTCGGGATCGGCCTCGGCGGGTTCGTCGACGGCATCCTGCTGCACCAGCTGCTGCGGTGGCACCACATGCTGAGCAGCACGGACGACGACGCCATCGGGATCCGGTACTACGACCCGGCCACCACCTCCGGGCTGGAGATGAACACGGTGTGGGACGGGGTGTTCCACACCGTCTGCTGGCTCGCCGTGCTCGTCGGGCTGGCGCTGCTGCACTCGCGGGTCACCCGCCGGCGGCGCCGGGTGTGGGGGTCGCGGGTGCTGTGGGGGTGGGTCCTGGTCGGCTGGGGCGTGTTCAACCTGGTCGAGGGCGTGCTCGACCACCACCTGCTGGGCATCCACCACGTGCGCGACGGGCCGCACCGGCTGTGGTGGGACTTGGGCTTCCTCGCGCTGGGGGCGTTGCTGGTGGTGGCGGGGTACCTGCTGCAACGCGGCGGTCGGTCGGTCGACCTCGGCGGAGGTGGTTCCCGATGAGCCACGACGCGCACGCGTTCGGGGTGCTGCCGTCCGTGCTCGCGCTGGTGCTGGTCGGCGCCGGGTACCTGCACCTCGCCGGGCTGGCGCGGCGCCGCAACCCGGCCCGCGGGTGGAGCCGGTGGCGCACCGCCTGCTTCGCCGCCGGGCTCGCGCTGGTGGCGGTGGCGCTGCTGCCGCCGGTCGCGAGCTTCGCGGGCGGGGACTTCCGCGGGCACGTGGTGCAGCACCTGCTGATCGGCATGTACGCGCCGCTCGGGCTGGTGCTGGGCGCCCCGGTGACGTTGCTGCTGCGCACCGCGCCGCCGATGGTCGGGCGACGGTTGACCGCGCTGCTGCGCAGCGGGCCGGTCCGGGTGCTGAACCGGCCGGAGGTCGCGCTGCTGCTGTCCGCGGGCGGTCTCGTCGTGCTCTACGCGACTCCGCTGCACGAGGTGGGCGAGCACCCGGTCGGGCACTGGCTGCTGTTCGCGCACTTCCTGCTCGCCGGGTACCTGTTCGCGCACGTCATCGCGGGTCCGGACCCGGCGCCGGACCGGCCGGGGGTGCGCACCCGGCTGGTGTACCTCGGTTGCGCCATCGCGGTGCACGCGGTCACCGCCCAGCTGATGTACGGCGGCTGGACTGCCGTGCACGGCCCGGCGGCGGAGGTGCGGGGCGGCGCGGAGCTCATGTACTACGCCGGGGACGTCGCCGAGCTGCTGCTCGCCGGGATCCTCGTCGCGACCTGGCACCCGGAGCGGTCCCGGCGGGTGGGCTAGTCGGGCCGCCCGGGTGGGGGGGGGCCGGCCCCCCCGGCCGGGGCCTCCGCGTCGTCCGGTCAGCGCTCGACGATGGCGGTGACGCCCTGCCCGCCCGCGGCGCAGACCGAGATCAGGCCGCGGCCGGACCCGCGCCCGGCCAGCAGCTTCGCCAGGGTGGCGACGATGCGGCCGCCGGTCGCCGCGAACGGGTGCCCGGCGGCCAGCGAGGAACCGTTCACGTTCAGCTTCGCCGGGTCGATCTCGCCGAGCGGCGCGTCCAGGCCCAGCCGGTCCTTGCAGAAGTCCGGGTCCTGCCAGGCCTTCAGGGTCGCCAGCACCTGCGAGGCGAACGCCTCGTGGATCTCGTAGAAGTCGAAGTCGCCGAGCCCGATCCCGCCGCGCTCCAGCAGCTTCGGCACGGCGTACGCGGGCGCCATCAGCAGGCCCTCGTCGCCGCTGACGTGGTCCACGCCCGCGGGCACGATGTCGCTGAGGTAGGCCAGCACGGGCAGCTTGTGCGCGGCCGCCCACTCCTCGCTGGCCAGCAGCACCACGGCGGCGCCGTCGCTGAGCGGCGTGGAGTTGCCCGCGGTCATGGTGGCGCCCTCGCCCTTGCCGAACACCGGCTTGAGCTTGGCGAGCTTCTCGGCGCTGCTGTCCGGGCGCAGGTTCTGGTCCCGGGTGAGCCCCTGGAACGGGGTGAGCAGGTCGTCGAAGAAGCCGTCGTCGTAGGCGGCGGCCAGCCGCTGGTGGCTGCGGGCGGCGAGCTCGTCCTGCTCCTCGCGCCCGATCTGCCAGTCCAGCGCGGTGCGGGCGGCGTGCTCGCCCATGGACAGGCCGGTGCGCGGCTCGGAGTTCTCCGGGATGTCCGGCTTGACGTGCTGCGGCCGCACCCCGGTCAGCGCCTTGACCTTGCCGCCGGTGGTCTTGGCGTGGTTCGCGGCGAGCAGCACCCGGCGCAGGTCGTCGTTGAGCGCGATGGGCGCGTCGCTGGCGCTGTCCACGCCGCCCGCGATGCCGGATTCGAGCTGCCCGAGGGCGATCTTGTTCGCGACGGAGGTGACGGCCTCCAGACCGGTCGCGCAGGCCATCTGCACGTCGTGCGCGGGGGTGCGCGGGTCGAGCCGGGAGCCGAGGACGGATTCGCGGGCCAGGTTGAAGTCGCGGCTGTGCTTGAGCACGGCGCCCGCGACGAACTCGCCGACGAGCTCGCCCTGCAGGCCGAAGCGGGCGAGCAGCCCGTCCAGCGCGGCGGTGAGCATGTCCTGGTTGGACGCCTGCGTGTAGGGCCCGCCGGATCGGGCGAAGGGGATCCGGTTGCCGCCGACGATCGCGACGCGTCGAGTGGTGGGCATGCGGGACTCCTTCGGGACGGGACCGGTGGTCCGTGCGGTTCGGCTGGTGGTGCTCACCGGATCGGCGTGCGGGGCCGATCGTGCGGGGGCTCTGGTGCGGACCCCGCTGACCCTCTAACCTACCCGCGGGTAGGTTAGACGTCGAGTCCGCCTCCCGAGCGCCCGCCGCGCTCGACCCGCGGGCCGACCGCCCAGTCCACCGACCACCCGCTCACGGGAGTGCGCATGTCCGACCGGTACCAGCAGTTCACCTCGACCGGGTTCGGTCGAACGATCGCCAAGCGCATCGGCCTGCCCACGCCCACCCCGCTCCGCAGGTACCGGCCCGGCGACCCCGTCGTGGGCGGCCCGGTGCTCACCGGCGCCGCCGCGGGATCCCGGCTCGGCGAGGCGATCGCGGGGACGCTGGAGGCCGTCGGCGCCGAGGTCCGCACCGAAGCCGCCGCGGACGCCCGCTACGCCGCGCTCGTCTTCGACGCCACCGGCATCACCTCCAGCGCCCAGCTCGCCCAGCTGCGCGCCTTCTTCAGCCCGGTCATCCGCCAGGTCGGCACCTGCGGTCGCGTCATCGTGCTCGGCACCCCGCCGGAGGAGACCACCGAGGCCGGGGAACGCGTCGCGCAGCGCGCCCTCGAAGGCTTCGTGCGCACCGTCGGCAAGGAGCTCAAGCGCGGCGCCACCGCCCAGCTCGTGTACGCCTCCGAAGGCGCCGAGCGGTCCCTCGATTCCACGCTGAGCTTCCTGCTGTCGGCCAAGTCCGCGTTCGTCTCCGCCCAGGTCGTGCGGGTCGGCCGCGCCGACGCCCCGCAGGTCGATCGGGAGAAGCCGCTGCGCGACAAGGTCGCCCTGGTCACCGGCGCTTCCCGCGGCATCGGCGAGTCCATCGCCGAGACCCTCGCCCGCGACGGCGCGCACGTCGTCTGCCTCGACATCCCCGCCCAGGGCGCCGACCTGGCCGAGGTCGCCAACCGCATCGGCGGCTCCACCCTGCAGCTCGACATCACCGCCGAGGACGCGCCGCAGCGCATCGCCGAGCACTTCGCCGAACGCCACGGCGGGCTCGACGTGGTGGTGCACAACGCGGGCATCACCCGGGACAAGACGCTCGGGCGGATGGACGACGCGCGCTGGGACTCGGTGATCGCGGTGAACCTGACCGCGCAGGAGCGCATCAACGAGGCGCTGCTCGCCGAGGGCTCCCCGCTGAACGACGGCGGCAGGCTGATCGGCGTCGCCTCCATCAGCGGCATCGCGGGCAACGTCGGCCAGGCGAACTACGCGGCGTCGAAGGCCGGCGTGATCGGCCTGGTGCAGGCGCTCGCCCCGGTCGCGGCCCGCCGCGGCGCCACCATCAACGCCGTCGCGCCCGGCTTCATCGAGACGAAGATGACCGCGGCCGTCCCGCTGTTCATCCGCGAGGCCGGCCGCCGGATGAGCAGCCTCTCGCAGGGCGGGCTGCCGGTCGACGTCGCCGAGACGATCGCCTGGTACGCCAGCCCGGCCTCCTCCGGGGTCAACGGCAACGTCGTGCGGGTCTGCGGCCAGAGCCTGCTGGGGGCGTGATGAGCACCGAGATCGACGCGCCGCCGAACCTCTCCGCGCTGTACCTCAAGGCGGCCGCCACCGGACCGCTGCGCCGCGGCCGGGAGCTGCCGGAGACCGAGTACGTGCGCCGCGACATCGCCGTGGACCACGACCACCTGGCCGAGTACGACCGGGTCTGCGGGTTCGGGCTGCGCGACGTGCTGCCCGCGACCTACCCGCACGTGCTCTCGTTCGGGCTGTCGGTGCGGCTGATGACCGACCCGGGGTTCCCGTTCCCGCTGGTGGGGCTGGTGCACGTCGCCAACAGCATCACCGTGCACCGGCCGCTGCTGGTCACCGACGTGCTCACCCAGCGGGTGCGGGTGGCGGACCTGCGCCCGCACCCGAAGGGCAGGCAGCTCGACGTGATCACCGAGACCAGCGTCGAGGGCGAGGTGGTGTGGCGGGAGACCAGCACCTACCTGCGCCGCGGCAAGCCGGACGAGTCGGCGCCGCGGGCCGAGCGCGCCGCCGAGGTCGAGCCCGGTTCGGCCACCGCCGTCTGGCGGGTGCCCGCCGACCAGGGCCGCCGCTACGCGGAGGTGTCCGGGGACAAGAACCCGATCCACCTGCGGGCGCTGACGGCGAAGGCGTTCGGCTTCCCGCGCGCCATCGCGCACGGGATGTGGACGAAGGCGCGGGCGCTGGCGGGGCTGGAGGGCAGGCTGCCGGACGCGTACACGGTCGACGTGGACTTCGTGAAGCCGCTGCTGCTGCCCTCGACGGTGGAGTTCACCGCGCACCGGGACGCCGGGACGTTCGCGGTGCACTCCCGCTCCGGTAAGCCGCACCTGGTGGGGCGGCTGCACTGACCTGCGGGAAGGCGGGTCCGGGTCCGCGTGCGCGCGCGGATCCGGGTGCGGGTGGTGGGGGGGGGGGGGGCGCCCCCCCCCCCCCCCCACACGAGGCCGCCGCGCCGGGGCCGGGGGCCCCCCCCGGCCCCCCCCCGGGCCCGGCGCC
>NZ_JAIUKB010000128.1:0-1486 GCF_020176785.1 Saccharopolyspora sp. 6V
GGTGGCGGCGCGACCGCCACCACCACTCGGCTTCAGTCGAAGGCGGCGCCGTTCGAGGCGTCGCCGCCGGGCGACCAGGAGCGTCCTTCGACGAGGTCGCCGAACCCCATCCACGCGAGGTTCATCAACCGCATCGCCAGTCCGTCCGCGGTGTGCTCGGGGTGTTCCACCCACCAGTCCAGCAGCGATTCGGCGGCGCCGACCAGCGCGGCGGCGAACGGTTCCATCTGCTGCGGCTGCATCGGCTGCGCGGCGCCTTCGGTGGCGCGGGCCAGCAGGGAGGCGATGAGGACCATCGCCCGTTCCCGCCACTGCCCGAACTCGGCGGCGAACGGTTCGCCGCCCGCGGGTGCCTGCCGGTGCAGCAGCACCCAGCTGGCCCGGTTCCGCTGCACGTAGTCGAAGAAGACCCGCAGGCCCCGCCAGAGCTGCTCGTCGGGGCCGACCTCGGGGTCCACGGCGGTGCTGATGGCTTCGATCAGCCGGGTGGCCTCCCGCTGGATGCACGCCACGAACAGCTCCTCCTTGGAGCCGAGGTAGGCGTAGATCATCGGTTTGGAGATGCCCGCGACTTCGGAGATCTCGTCCATGGACGCGAGGTGAAAGCCGCGGGCCGCGTAGACCTCGACGGCGGCGTCGAGGATCTGCCGTTCCCGCACCGAGCGCGGTAGCCGCCTGCTGCGGGGTCGTGGGCTCTCCTCGTGATCGTCCGGGTCGGGCCGCATCCCACCTCCTGTTCTCCCGCCGCGGGCGGTGTTGCGGGCCGGTTCCGCGGCGTGCTCGGCTTGGTCCTGATCTGCGGGAGAGGCTAGAGCAGAACGATCAGCGGGATGCCTTGCCCGCCTTACCTACTCACCCGTAGTCTTACTTGTCAGTAGGTAATGGGAGGTCACATGTCCAAGTCGGATCCGGCCGCCGCGCTCGCCGAGGTCGACCCGAAGAAGATCGGCGAAGAGGAGTTCGTCGCGCTGCTGGCAGCGGCCTCCGAGCACGCCGCCGACGGGGCTGCGGACCTCAGCGAACTCCGCCCCGAGCAGTTCGCCAAGCTGATCTCGCGCGCCTCGGCCAAGCAGGTGGAGGCGGTCATGGCCCGCCCCGAGCTCCGCGTGCAGGTGCTCGACGAGGTGTTCCGCCGCATGAGCGAGCACTACAAGTCGGACAAGGCCCGCTCCACCGAGGCCGTGGTGCGCTGGCGCATCGGCACCGACGAGCAGGACACCGTCCGCTACGAGTCGGTGCTCTCCGGCGGGACCTGCACGGTGAACAAGGAGCCGCAGCACGACGACCCGCGGGTCACCATCATGATCACGCCGGTCGAGTTCCTGAAGCTGGTCTCCGGCAACGCCTCCGCGCCGGTGCAGTTCATGACCGGCAAGTTGAAGGTCGCCGGCGAGGGGGGGGGGGGCGCCCCGGGGGCCCCCCGGGGGGGCGGGCCCCCCCCCCGGCCCCGGGGGGCGGGGGCCCCCCCGGGGGGGGGGCGGGGGGG
>NZ_JAIUKB010000129.1:0-41396 GCF_020176785.1 Saccharopolyspora sp. 6V
ACCACTCACCATCATCGGCACGCTGTTGAGTTCTCAAAGAACACACCCACACCATCACCCACAACCCCTGCATTCAGGGCCGCGAACTCCGGGGAGTCAGTTCATTCCGTCTTTCGTTCTTGCGATGTTCCAAACTCTAGCAGGCCCGATTTCCGGCCGTTTCAGGGGGGTCAGTTCCGCGTTCCCGCATCCCGCCACACCCACAGGCGAAACATCCGCCACCGGCCTGCCGTTTAGAGTTGATCCATCAGGTCACTCACTCTACCAGTCACCTGGAAGCCCGTTTCGCGACCCCGCCGCACCCGGCCCGATTCGTTTTCGGCCCGTTCCGTGCTGGCAGAAAGAAATCTACAGGACGCCCACAGGGCCCTGAACACCACCCCCCTCTTAAGGGGAAATCGCAGGTCACGGCGGATGAACGCCGGGTTGCGCCGGCTCGGGCCTCGGCTCACACCTTCGGGGCGATCTCGCCGGGAGACGACCGCGATCCGGGGTCTCGGCCCTCTACCCCACGAGACCGGCCGACTCCGGTCGCCGCGAACCGCCCTGGAGGTGCCATGCCCGCCCCCGCCACACCGCTGCCGCCCACTGCTCGCTCCACCGGGAACCCGGTCCGCCGAGAACCGGTGCACGCGGTTCCCGGTCACCCGGTCCACGCTTCCGCGGTCATCCCGGCTCCGGTCCGCCCGGCCCGAGAACGCACGGTCCCGGAACGCACGGCCCCGGAACGAGCGCCGGCCGTTCCACGGCGCACCCTGTTCGCCAACCCGGCCGGTGCACCGGCCGACCGCAGCTCCGGCGCGCTCGCGGCCAGGCTCGGCGAACCGGTGGTGGACGTGCTGCTCGGTCGTCGGCCGCTCAGCCAGATCAAGTCCCGGATCTCCCCCGCCGTGCACGCCCTGCTCAAGTCGAACGCGCTGCGGCAGGTCCTGCACGAGCCGCGGGCCCGGCTGCACTCCCTGCACGCGCGTCCGGTGGGCGCGGACCTGGTCGAGGGCTGCGCGGTCATCTCCTCTCCGAAGCGGACCCGCGCGGTCGTGCTGCGCTGGGAGCGGGGTGAGGCGGGATGGCTGTGCACCTTCCTGGCCGCCGTCTGAAAGCCGGGCCCCGACACGACGGGGGCCCGCACTCGACGGGGAGTGCGCCCCCCCGCGGTGGTGCTTCGGGCGGAAGGTCAGTTCCGCTTGTTCTTCTTGGCCTCTTCCCGGGCCGCGGCACGGCGCTCGCGCCGGGTACCGCCGTTGGCGTCCTCACCGGTGCCGCGCTCGGTGTTGGTGCGCACCTCGCCCGACTCGCTGGGGCCGGAGTAGTTCAGCCGCGGACGCTGCGGCGGAGCGCCGAAGCCCTGCCCGCCGAACGCGTTCTGCGTGCCGTCGCCACCGACCGTGCCACCGCCGAGCTGGCTCATCGCCGGTCCGGCCGCCCTGGCGCGCTTGGACCGCGGCTGCGCGGCCTCGCCGGTCGGCTGCGCAGCGGCGGCGCCCCGCGGTTCGCGCGCGACGGCCGGCTGCACGTCGGTCGGGAAGTCGGACCCGTCGGAACGGCTCACCGACACCGGCACCGACGGCTGCTCCGGAGCGGGCTCCGGCTCGGCCGCCTCCACCTGCACGTTGAACAAGAAGCTGATCGACTCCTCCTTCAACGCCTCCAGCATCGCGTGGAACATGTCGAAGCCTTCCCGCCGGTACTCCACCAGCGGGTCGCGCTGCGCCATGGCACGCAGTCCGATGCCTTCCTTCAGGTAGTCCATCTCGTAGAGGTGCTCGCGCCACTTGCGGTCCAGCACGCTCAGCACCACCCGGCGCTCCAGCTCACGCATGGCGCCCGTGCCGACCTTGCCGTCGACCTCGGCCTCGCGGCGGTCGTAGGCGTCCCAGGCGTCGTTGAGGACGGCTTCCTGGAGCAGCTCCTTGCTGACGTCCTCCTCGGACTCGACCAGCTCTTCCCAGTCCAGCTGGACCGGGTACAGCGCCTTCAGCGCCGTCCAGAGCTTGTCGAAGTCCCAGTCCTCGGCGTAGCCCTCGGCGGTGGCGCCGCCGACGTAGGCCGCGGTCACGTCCTTGATCATGTGGCGGACCTGCTCGCGCAGGTCCTCGCCCTCCAGGACCCGGCGGCGCTCGGCGTAGATCACCGTGCGCTGCTGGTTCATGACCTCGTCGTACTTGAGGACGTTCTTGCGGATCTCCATGTTCTGCTGCTCGACCTGGGTCTGAGCGCTGCGGATGGCCTTGGTGACCATGCCGTTCTCGATCGGCACGTCGTCCGGCACCTTCAGCCGGGTCATCACCGTCTCGACCATGGCCGCGTTGAACCGGCGCATCAGCTCGTCACCGAGCGACAGGTAGAAGCGGGACTCACCGGGGTCGCCCTGGCGGCCGGAACGACCGCGCAGCTGGTTGTCGATGCGGCGCGACTCGTGCCGCTCGGTGCCCAGCACGTACAGGCCGCCCGCGGCGCGGACCTCTTCGGCCTCCGCCTTCACCTGGGCCTTGACCTTCTCGACGACGCCCGGCCACTCCGCCTCGTACTGCTCGCGGTGCTGCACCGGGTCGAGGCCGTGGCGCCGCAGCTCGGCGTCGGCGATGTGGTCGACGTTGCCGCCGAGCACGATGTCGGTACCGCGGCCAGCCATGTTGGTGGCGACCGTGACCGCGCCCTTGCGCCCCGCCTCGGCGACGATGCCCGCCTCCGACTCGTGGTGCTTGGCGTTGAGCACGCTGTGCGGCACGCCCTTCTTCGTCAGCAGCTTCGCCAGGTGCTCGGAGCGCTCGACGCTGGTGGTGCCGACCAGCACCGGCTGCCCGGTGCGGTGCTTCTCCTCGATGTCCTCGGCGACGGCCTCGAACTTGGCGGCCTCGCTCTTGTAGACCAGGTCGGGCTGGTCCTTGCGGGCCATCGGCTCGTTCGTCGGGATGCTGACGACGCCGAGCTTGTAGGTGCCCTGGAACTCCGCGGCCTCCGTCTGGGCCGTACCGGTCATGCCGGCCAGCTTCTCGTAGAGGCGGAAGTAGTTCTGCAGCGTGATCGTGGCCAGCGTCTGGTTCTCGGCCTTGATCTCGACGCCTTCCTTGGCCTCGATCGCCTGGTGCATGCCCTCGTTGTAGCGGCGACCGTGCAGGATTCGGCCGGTGAACTCGTCGACGATGGTGACTTCGCCGTCGCGGACGATGTAGTCCTTGTCGCGCTTGTAGAGCTCCTTGGCCTTGAGCGCGTTGTTCAGGTAGCCGACCAGCGGGGTGTTCGCGGCCTCGTAGAGGTTCTCGATCCCGAGCTGGTCCTCGATGATCGTGACGCCGTCCTCGGTGACGCCGACGGTGCGCTTGCGCTCGTCGACCTCGTAGTGGACGTCCTTGTGCAGCATCGGCGCGAGCCGCGCGAACTCCTGGTACCAGCGCGAGGACTGGTCGGCGGGGCCGGAGATGATCAGCGGCGTGCGGGCCTCGTCGATGAGGATCGAGTCGACCTCGTCGACGATGGAGAAGAAGTGCCCGCGCTGCACGCAGTCGGACAGGCTCCACGCCATGTTGTCGCGCAGGTAGTCGAAGCCGAACTCGTTGTTCGTGCCGTAGGTGATGTCCGCTTCGTAGGCGGCACGGCGCTGCTCCGGGGTCATGTCGGCGGTGATCGCACCGACGTCGAGCCCCAGGAAGCGGTGCACGCGGCCCATCCAGTCGGAGTCGCGCTTGGCCAGGTAGTCGTTGACCGTGACGACGTGGACGCCCTTGCCCGCGATGGCGTTCAGGTAGGCGGGCAGGACGCAGGTCAGGGTCTTGCCCTCACCGGTGCGCATCTCGGCGATCTGGCCGAGGTGCAGGGCCGCGCCACCCATGAGCTGGACGTCGTAGTGCCGCTGGCCGAGAGTGCGGTGCGCACCTTCGCGTGCCACCGTGAACGCCTCGGGAAGCAGTTCGTCCAGGGTCTCGCCGTCGTTGTAGCGGCGCTTGAACTCGTCGGTCTTGGCCCGCAGTTCTGCGTCGGAGAGCGCGAGCACTTCGTCTTCGAGCTCGTTGATGTGCTTCGCGATGGCGCGGAGGCGCTTGAGCGTCTTGCCCTCGCCGGCGCGGAGCAGTCGGGACAGGACCATCCGGTCGACCTCACTAGCTGATCGTGATGCGCCCGTCAAGGACGCCTTGTGGTCATCGTATTAGAGCCGGGTCACCCGGTGGGCGATTCCCGAGGAGCGATCGGTCGGTACCGGGCCCCGGACGGCGACCGTCCCCCGCGCACACGGTACGCGGGGGACGGTCGGCGGGGTCGGGCGCTGGCGCAGACTCGCCGGACGCCCGGTCGATCATCGGGTCAGCCTGCCAGCCGGATCACCCCGTAGTCGAATCCTCGGCGCCGGTACACCACGCTCGCGCAGCCGGTGTCGGCGTCGGAGAACAGGTAGAAGTCGTGGCCGACCAGTTCCATCTCGTAGAGGGCTTGGTCGACGGTCATGGGTGTGGCGGTGTGCTCCTTCTCCCGGACGATCCGGCCCGGTTCGTAGCCGTCGTCGGAGCTGCCGCGCGGCTGGGGGACACCGCGGCCGGTCCCGGTCGCGCCGGTTCCTGCGGGGAGGTCGATGTCGACGTCGGCTTCCACTGCTTCCTCCGCGGGGGCTTCGAGCAATCCGACGGCGCTGGAACCCGCCGCCGCGACGGTCTGGGAGGTGTTCGCCGAGGTGGCCTCGGCGACGGAGGTGGACTTGTGCCGGCCGTAGTGGACCTTTCTGCGGTCGTGCATGCGGCGGAGCCGGTTCTCCAGCTTGCTCGTCGCCGAGTCGAGCGCGGCGTAGAAGTCACCTGCGCACGCTTCGGCCCGCACTGCGGGACCGCGGCTCTTCAGGGTGATCTCGACGCGCTGGCAGCTCTTCGCCTGTCGCGGGTTGCGTTCGTGGAACAGCTCCACGTCCGCCCGAATGGTCTTCCTGTCGTAGCGCTCCAGCCGGGTCAGCTTCTCAGCGATGTGCTCCCGGTAGTGCTCGGGAACCTCAACGTTGCGACCCTTGACGACGATGTCCATTCACGACCTCCGTTCCTCGCGTACATCCCGTGGACGTGTCCGCACGGAGGCGCCGGTGCAGCGGTGTTCTCAGCTCGCTTCCGGCGCCAGGGACATGGGGTTCTCACTCCTTCCCGAAAGCCCGGGTACGACTGAATGCAGGCACGTTAGCTAACTTCGCCAACGGGAAACAGCCCCCGAGACGGGCGACGTCAAGCCGCCACCGAGCGTGATGTGCGGGGCTGAGCGGGCGACGCGCGAGGCTTGCCCAACGCGTTTCGTCGGCGTGTCCCATCCCACTCGTCTCACTCGTTCGGGGGAAGCTAGATCGACTTGCGGCTACGTGCCGCAACGGGCGCGATGCCCGGTCCCCGCCGGGCGCGGCGCCCGGCGCCGGATCCTGTCGACTGCTCATACCCACTGAACGAACGAAGGGCCGGGCGGAGTTCCACCCGGATGCCGGTCCGCACGAACGGGTCAACCGCCGGTCGCGGTCAGCACCAGGACGGCGGTGACCGGCACGCCGTGGACCGCCAGCGCACCCACCGAGCTCGCGACCGTGGCGCCGGTGGTGAGCACGTCGTCGACCAGCAGCACCGGTTCTCCCGGCGGGGGCGCGCGGTCCGGCAGCACCGCCGAGCGGCCCGCCAGATCGTGCAGCCGCTGCTGCGCGGTGCGGCCCGCCGAGTCACGGGCGCCCGGTCCGGTGGTCAGGCAGTCGGCGACGGTCGCGTCCGTGCCGCGGTCGGCGAGCGCGGCGGCGGCCCGGCGCGCCACCCGGCTCATGTGCGCGCCGCCCCGGCGGCGCGAGGTGATCGGGCGCGACGGGGCGGGCACCAGGTTCCAGCGCGGGGCCTCGACCGCTCGGTCCGGACCGGACGGCCCGGCGGACGCATGCGCCGCCCGGGCGGCGGGCACGAGCTCCGGTGCCCACCCGGTGATTCCGCCGAGCCCGTCGGCGAGCGCGCGACCGAAGGGTTCGGCCAGGTCGCGGCGGCCGGCGACCTTGTAGGCGATGATGGCGCGCCGCGCCGCGCCGCGGTACCGGCCGAGCGCGAACACCGGCGGCATCGGGGCACGAGCGCCGGGCGGCGCGGGCAGCTCGCGGACCACCTTGCGCAGCCCGCCGAGTTCCCGCCCGCAGCCGGTGCACCACCCGGTGCCGGGCCGCGCGCACCCCGCGCACCGCAGCGGCAGCACCCGGTCCACCAGTCCGCCGATCGCGACCGCGACGGCCCCGCCCGCTCTCCCCCACTGCTCACCCGATCCACGCACGCCCCGATCCTGCGCGATCTCCCCATCCGACACACCGGAGCGAGTCGGCGGCACCGCCGAACCGGGGCGGTCGATCCCACAGCCGACCACCGGATCAGCAGGACCCCCGCGGGTCCAGCGGTGTCCTCGCGGGGACGGCGTCGCCTCCTGCGGCGCAGCCACCGGTGACGACCGTTCCCGCGGCGGGGAACCCGCCGAGGCTCCGCCACCCGCCCGTCGACGCGGCAGGGCCAGGATCAGCCGGGGAAGAACGGGATCGAGTTCCCGCCGATCTGGCCGGGCAGCACGCTCCACACCGCCTTCGGCTCCCCCGCCTCCCACAGCCAGCTCTGGTCGGCGACGACGACCCGCTTGCCGGGACCGACGGTGACGGCGTTGATCGGCTGGGTGAGGTTCGCGGAGGCGTACCCGGTCCACTTGAACCCGTCGACGGACACCTCCATGACCGGGGAGGACCCGTCGGTGGTGGCGACGAGCGACCGGTCGGTGAGCCAGTCGACGTGGGTGACGTCGAAGCCGCGGTCGGCGCCGAGCACCACGGGGTGCCGCAGCGCGACGCGGCCGTCCTCGTCGACGACCCCGGCGACGACGATGGTCCCGTCGACGACGCCGACGGCCCGGGTCCCGTCGTGCGAGAGCCGCAGCTCCTTGATCTCCCGTCCGCCTGCGAACTCGGCGACGTCGACCGGCCGGACGGTCCAGCTGCCGTTCTCCTCGATCGCGCGGAACACCCCGCGCCCGTTGACCACGGTCCACACCTCGTTGTCGTCGCGCCAGGTGGGGCGGGACATGAAGCTGCCGGTGAGCGGGACCGCGGGCAGGTCGGCGGAGCCGTACGCGCCGATCCGCAGGTCGACCTGGCCGGACGGGTTGCGGGTGGCCGCCGCGAGCCGGGTGCCGTCGATGGATTGCGCGCCTTGCAGGACTTCCAGCGCGCCGGACCCCGCGGGGCCGGGCACGGGCCGGGTGTCCTCGTCGAGCGCGTGCAACCGTTCACCGATCACGACGAGGCCGGGCGTGCCGGGGCGCAACGCGTTGTCGCTCTCGTAGGAGGCGACGTCGGCGGGTTGCAGGTCCCGCTCGCCGGGCAGCAGCTCGACCCCGTCCTCCTGGAGCCGGACGCGCGCCTTGCTGACGCTCTGCAGCGACAGCACCACCTGGGCGGCGATCATCCGGCGGGCTTCGAGGTCGGGTTCGCCGAGTTCGCCGAGGTTGACCACGAGCGCACCGTCGTCGGCTTCGGTGGCGTTGGTCTTGAGGCTCGCGTTCGGCGGCAGCTTGCTGCCCATCGCCTTCTCGAAGCCCTCGGACGGGCCGCCGATGAGCAGCTCGACGACGCGCCGCGGCAGCGTGCTGTCGGGTTGCGATCCGATCCACCGCAGGTCGGGGACGACGCCGGCGCCGTCGTGGTCGGCGAAGTAGATCGGCACCGGCATGAAGTCGTTCTCGAACGAGGTGCGGCTGATGACCATGTCGGACGGCGGCACGGCGATCAGCCACCGGCCGTCCCGGCCCCGCTGCACGGGGACGCGCACTTCGTACGGCCCGGTCTCGGGCACGAAGGAGGAATCGGCGCGCAGCCGCCCGACCCGGTCCGCTTGCAGGCTGACGAGGCGTTCCCCGTCGGGCTGGCCCGGGGCGGGGGGCACCGGAATGGTGTCGATGTTGTCGACGATGAGCACCGAGCTCGCCGGTTCCCAGCGCCGCTCGGCTTCGGGGATGAGGTGGGTGCGGGCGAACGCGTAGCCGGTCTCCCGGGTGGAGCCGGAGTCGACGAAGCTGCGCACGATGTCGACGGGATCGGTGGCGCGCGGCGGTTCCGGCGTGGTGGTGCGGGAGACGCCGTGGTCGGTCAGCGGCACGGCCATCGGGTCGGAGCGTTCCGGGATGGAGGCGCAGGCGGCGAGCGGGAGCACCGCCACGGCGAGCGCGACGAGCCGGCGGCTGATCATCTCGGGTCCTCCCCACCTCGTTCGGCGACCTGTTCCCCGGCCCGGTCGGAACGTCCCGGTTCGAGCCGTGCCCGGGCCGGCCGGGCGTGCGGCGGGGGCTCGGCCGGGGCCGGTTCGGACAACCGTGCCGGGCCGGTGTCGCGGACGGCAGGTTCGCCGTCGGGTTCGCCGTCGGCGTGCGCGTCGACGGTGCGGGCGAGCAGCGCGCCGGGTGCGGCGATGCGTCGTCCCGACGGCAGGGCCAGCGGGCTTTCGCCGAACTCGCGGCCGGGTTCGCGCGGCAGGGTGAGCCGGAAGCAGGATCCGGAGCCCGGCTCGCCCCACGCGTCGAGCACGCCGCCGTGCAGCCGGGCGTCCTCGGAGCTGATGGACAGGCCGAGCCCGGTGCCGCCGGTGCGCCGGTTGCGGGACGGGTCGGCGCGCCAGAACCGGGTGAACACGAGTTCCGCTTCGCCGGGCCGCAGGCCGACGCCGTAGTCGCGGATGCTGACGGCGACGGCGTCCTGGCCGGCGCCGAAGCGCACTTCGACGGGTCCGCCTTCGGCGTGGTCGATGGCGTTGGCGATGAGGTTGCGCACGATCCGCTCGACGCGGCGCGCGTCCGCGACGAGGTCGAGGTCGACGGCGGGCACTTCGACGCGCAGCGGGACGCCGCTGGTCTCGGCGATGCCGCGCACCGAGTCGACGGCGCGCTGCACGATGGCGGGCAGGTCGAGCGGTTCCGCGGAGAGTTCGGCGACGCCCGCGTCGAGCCGGGAGATCTCCAGCAGGTCGGCGAGCAGCGATTCGAACCGGTCGAGCTCGTCGACGAGGAGTTCGGTGGAGCGGGCCAGCCCGGGCGGGAACTGCTCGCGGGAGGCGTGCAGCACGTCGGCGGCCATCCGGACGGTGGTCAGCGGGGTGCGCAGTTCGTGCGAGACGTCGGAGGTGAAGCGGCGCTGCAGCTGGCCGAACTCCTCCAGCTGCTTGATCTGCTGCTTGAGGCTGTCGGCCATCTCGTTGAAGGATTCGGCCAGCCGGGCCACGTCGTCCTCGCCGATCACCCGCATCCGCTGGTCGAGGTCGCCGTCGGCGAGCCGCGCGGCGTTCTCCGCGGCCTGCCGCACGGGGCGCACCACTTGGCGGGTGACGAGGTTGGTGATGGCGCCGAGCAGCACCACGAGCACGAGACCGCCGACGAGCAGCGTGCTCTGCACGACGTTGAGGGTGTCCTTCTCGGACGTCAGCGGGAACAACAGGTAGGCCTGCAAGGACCGGGTCGAGCTGTCCACGGGGGTGCCGACGACGAGCATCGTGACCGGCTCGGGTCCGCGCTGCACGGTGGTGATCTGCTTGGCGAGCTCGCCCTGCTCGACGAACCGGCGCAGTTCCTCGGGCACGTCGTCGATGGGACCGGCGGAGGGCTGCGCCTCGGATTCGGCGTCGGAGCCGTCGACGAGCACCGGGTCGAAGGCGCCCGCGGAGGCTTCGGTGCTGGGACGTCCCGAGTTGGGCGTGGTGAGCCGGTTGAGCGCTTGTTCGAGCTGCTGGGAGACGTCGTCGGAGTTCGGGTCGACCGCGGTCAGCTCGCGTTCCAGCACGGGCAGGCTGTAGCGGACCTGCGAGATCGCGGCGTCTTCCTTCGCGGTCATCAGCTGGTAGGTGATCTGCGTCTGCAGCACCATCCCGAGCACGCAGATGACCACGGACGACAGCGCGAGCGTGCTGACGACGACGCGCAGCTGCATGGACCGCCGCCACACGCGTTCGAAGCGCTGCCAGCGCTCGCGGACCTCGACGCGGGCGCGCGCCCCCCACCGGTGCAGCACGCCGCCCCGGCTCGCCCATCCGCTCAACGCGCCGGTCTCCGGATCACGGGGGGCCGGCCTTGTACCCGACGCCGCGGACCGTCAGCACCACCTCGGGCCGTTCCGGGTCGCGCTCGACCTTGGACCGCAGCCGTTGCACGTGGACGTTGACCAGGCGGGTGTCGGCGGCGTGCCGGTAGCCCCAGACCTGTTCGAGCAGCACTTCGCGGGTGAACACCTGGCGCGGTTTGCGGGCCAGCGCCACGAGCAGGTCGAACTCCAGGGGCGTGAGCGCGATGGGCACGCCGTCGCGGGTGACCTCGTGGCCGGGGACGTCGATGCTGAGGTCGCCGATGGCGAGGACCTCGGCGGGTTCGGCGTCGGTGCGGCGCAGCCGGGCGCGCAGCCGCGCGACGAGCTCCTTCGGCTTGAAGGGCTTGACGACGTAGTCGTCGGCGCCGGATTCGAGCCCGAGCACCACGTCCACGGTGTCGCTCTTCGCGGTGAGCATGACGATGGGCACCACGGATTCGGTGCGGATCGCCTTGCACACGTCGATGCCGTTCATGCCGGGCAGCATGAGGTCGAGCAGCACCAGGTCGGGTTTCAGTTCGCGCAGCGCGGGCATCGCCTTGGTGCCGTCGCTGACCACGGCTGTCTCGAACCCCTCGCCCCGCAGGACGATGGTCAGCATTTCGGCCAGGGCCGGATCGTCGTCCACCACGAGCACGCGCGCCTTCATGCCCCACATGGTTGCACTTCTCACTCCCGGGGCGTGCAGCACCCGCCGATCGTCACCGCAGGTCGTCGCGCCTGCACCGAACGCGGAGCGCGGTGTACCGCCGAACGGGGGAGTCGGCCGCGGGCGACGGCACCGCGGAGCTCGGTGGCCGGTCAGCCGAGGACGCGAGCGGCCAGCGCCTCGTGGTCGGGCCGCGCGGAGCCGTCGACGACCAGCCACGGCGACCACCAGCCGGTCTCGGCGAGCCGCGCGTAGAGCTCGGCGCAGCGCCGCTGCAGCGAGGAGTCGGACTCGAACCGGTCGCGGCGGCGGGTCTCGGTGCGTTCGCGGTGCTCGGCGCGCCCGGCGGCGACGTCGGCGGGCACCTGCAGCAGCAGTTGCAGGTCGGGGCGCGGCAACCCGAAGCGCTCCACCTCCAGCTCCCGCACCCAGCGCACGAAGTCGCCGTCCACGTCCTGGCCCAGCCGGGCGGCGCCGTAGGCGGCGTTGGAGGCGACGTAGCGGTCCAGCAGCACCACGTCGTGCGCGGCGAGGTCGGCGCGCAGGTCGTCGGCGGCGCCGCGCCGGTCCAGCGCGTACAGCACGGCCATCCCGTGCACGGAGGCGCCGAGGTCGCCGTGCTCGCCGTGCAGCGCTTCGGCGACGAGTTCGGCGTGCACGTCGGCGGTGTAGCGGGGGAAGGCGGCGTGCGCGACGCTGCGGCCGCGTTCCCGCAGCCGGGCGGTGAGCCCGTCGACGAGCGTGCGCTTGCCCGCCCCGTCCAGTCCTTCGATCACGATCAGCCGCCCCACGGCGGGGACGATACGCAGCCGAGGGCCGCGGACCGCCATTAGGGTTGACCTGGCGCGAAAATCGTCCACCTCGGATCCGGTGCTCCAGAATCGATCACCGTGGCGCTCGACGAGGACTACCGCAGCTTCCGCGACCACCTGTCCGCCGCGGACTGGGCCGAGCTGCTGCGCATCGGCGGGCCGTTCCGCTGCGCGCCGGGTGCGGCGCTGCTCAACGAGGGCGAGGGCGGCGATCACGTGTTCGTGCTGACCTCGGGGCTGTGCAAGGTGGTCGGCGCGCGGGCGGACCACGGCCGGTCGCTGCTGGCGCTGCGCGCCGCGGGCGACACCATCGGAGAGCAGGCCGCCATCGACGAGCGACCGCGGTCGGCGAGCGCGTTCGCGGTGGTGGAGTGCCGCGGGCAGCGGCTGCGCGGTCCCGAGTTCACCGCGTTCGTCCGCCGCCGCGGGCTGGGCACCCAGCTGACCGGCTACTTGAGCATGAAGCTGCGGTCGAACGGCAGCATGATCTCGGAGCTGTCCCGCTCGTCGGCCCGGTCGAAGGTGGCGTGGCTGCTGTGCCGGTTGACGGCCAGCGCCGGGCAGGACGACTTCGTGCCGCTGCCGCAACGCGATCTGGCGGACCTGCTGGGACTGGCGCGGAGTTCGGTGGCGGCGAGCCTCGCCGACTTCCGCGCGCTGGGCCTGCTGCGGACCGAGCAGGGCGGGGTGCACGTGCTCGATCCGGCGGCGTTGCTGGACGAGATCCACCGATCCCGATAGATGTGATCGCGACCACTCACCGCGGTGTCCGAAATCGGACGCCGGTTCGCGCGCCCCCGCCCGATGCTGGTCCCAGGCGAGCACCGGCCCGCGGGTGCTCCCGCTCCAGGAAGGACGAGACATGCCACCCAGTCCGAACGCCCGGCGCAGCAGCCAGCTCCCGCCGTACCGCGCGGTGTTCGCCGTGGACACCAAGGACTTCAGCCTCAGCCCGAGCGCGCACCAGGAGCGGCTCAGCCGGGACGTCCCGCAGCTGCTGGAGCGGGCACTGGAGCAGTGCGGGCTCTCCCGGCTGTGGCAGACGAAGGTGTTCGCCAGTTCCACCGGCGACGGCTACTACTTCGGCGTCGACGCGATGGACACCCCGTTCCTGGTGGACCCGTTCCTGGACGAGCTGAACGAGGTGCTCGACGAGCACGACGAGGTCGTCCGCGCCCGGGACCGCGCGCTCAAGCTGCGGTTGCGCGCCAGCGTCCACCTCGGGCCGGTGCCGGAGAGCGGGCTGTCCACCTCGATGAACGAGACCCACCGGCTGCTCGACGCGGAACCGGTGCGCCGCATCCTCACCGCCTCCGACGCGGACGTCACCTACGTGGCCGCGATCCTGTCCCAGCGGGTGTTCACCGACGTCGTCCGCGGCGGCTACGTCAAGAAGCGCGCCTCCCAGTTCGCCGCGAACGCGGTCAAGGTGAAGAACTTCGAGGACCACGCCTACCTCTACACCCCGAAGCACTCGGTGAACCCGGAACTGCTCGACGGCGTCGACGCCGCGCGGGTCGACCGGGAACGGCTGGAGCAGGACCAGCGGCGCGCGGTGGAGCCGGAGCCGCAGCGCGGGGTGGTCGTGCACAACAACTTCTCGGGCACCACCAACGGCTCGGTGCTGCAGATCGGGCAGGCCAGGGACATCAACGGCCTGAGCGGCGGGGCCTGATCGCGGCTGGAGGAATCGCGGAGGGGTCGGTTCCGCCATCCGGCGGCCGCCGTGCACCCGCTGGGGGTGGGTGCACCGCGGCCGCTGCCCCGCGACACGCCTGCACCTCACCCGGACGTGCCCGGTTGCGTGCGCGCGCAAGCCCTTCTCGATCCGCTGACCTGGCATTTCGATCGAGCAACGGCGAACCCGGGACAGGCGCGGGCGAAGGCCGTCACAATCGAGTGGCCGAGGGCTCGCCACGAGTCGATCTGCGGTGGACAATCACGGGCAAGTGATCAACACCCGATGGCCAGGAGGCACAAGTGCAGATACCGGGGCCCGACACCCGCGTGGTCGAGCTGCGGGTGCACGGCATCCTCGGGACCACCGGGGACGCGCTCACCGACTCCGTGGCCTCGGTCGACGTGGCGGGCGACGGGGTGGGGCGCATCGTGCGCCCCGCCGACCGGCTGCGCCGTCCCGTGCCCGGCCCGATGCTCACCGCGGGCGATCGCACCGTGCCCCGGATCGTCGAGGGCTACGTGTGGGGCGGCATGACCTCCGGCGGCTGGGCGAAGGCCAGCTGGGCGCTGATGTTCCCGTTCGCGCTGAGCAACGTGGCGCACTGGATGCTGCCGCCGCCCCGGTCCGGCGACCGCGTCGGTGCCCTGCTGTCCCGCCTGCTGCGGGCGCTGCTGCGGGTGGGCGCGCTGCTGCTGACGATGCTGTTCGTCGCGCAGCTGGCCGTGGTGCTGCTGGACCTGCTCGCCGCGCAGTGCCTGCGCCCCGGTTCGCCGTGCCTGGACGAGGTGCCGGAGTCGTTGCGCCTCGTGCCGGCGGTACGTGCGGTACCGGCGATGCTGCTGCTCGGCCTGGTCGTGCTGCTGATGCACCGGCTCTCCAGCGTGTCGTGGCAGGTCTCCGGTTCGTGGCGGACGTTCGGCGGGCGCACCGAGTCCGCCAAGCACTCGGCGCGGGCCCCGCTGCTGCCGGGCGCGAACGTCGTCGCCGACCCGGACACGCCTGCGCTGCGGGCGCTGCACGTGGTGGGGGCGCTGGCCGTGATCTCGGTGCTCGCGCTGGGCGGGCCGCTGACGCCGAACCCCGATCCGCGCTGGATCCTCGCCGAACTGCTGCTGGTGCTGTCGGTGGGCGGCACGCTGCTGCTGGACGATCCGAGCGGGATGGGTTCCGGCCCGGTGGCCGCGGTGGTGCGCGGGCTGCTCAGCCGCACCGCGCGCCGCGTCGTGGTCGCGACCGCCGCGGTGCTGCTGTTCGCGGTGGCGGTGCTGCCGGGGCCGTTGAACGCGCCGCTGCCGGGTTCCGGGGCGACCGTGGACGCGATCACGGTGGGACTGCTGCTGACCTGCTCGGCGGTGGCGGCGCTGCTGGTTCCGGCGGCGCTGCTGGCCCGGCCCGGCTGGGCTTCGGTGCCGCGGGAGCTGCGCCCGTGGGCGGGCGGCTGGATGGCGGCGCCGGTGCTGATGCTGGCGTGCATGCTGGGCGCCGGTTTCGGCGCGGGTCTCGCGCTGAGCCTCCGGCAGGCGCTGGGCGGTCCGGAGCGGCTGCGGTTGCCGGACGCCTACGACGACGTGGCGCTGTTCTGGGGCAGCGCGGCGGTGCTGCTGCTGGTCGGCGGCCTGGCGCTGGGGTGCTGGATGCTGGTCCGCCGCTGGTTGCCGAGCGGGGTCGAGGACGTGCCCGAGCAGGTGGCGCTGCTGCACGCGGGCAGGCAGCAGGACCAGCGCAACGCGGCGGGTTCGTGGCGGACCGCGGACGTGCAGCGCCGCTACTCGCACCACGTGCTGCTGCTGGTCGCCGCGGTGCTGACCGCGAGCACGCTGCTGGCGGTGGCCCTGCGGGCGTGGGGTTTCCCGCGCACCGAGTGGGCGGACTGGCTGCGGGCGCTGGGCGTGCTGGCGCTGGGTCTGCTCGCGGCGGGGCTGCTGCGGATGGTGCAGCTGGCGGCGAAGGAGCGGACCGCGGGGCGGTACCTGGGAATCCTGTGCGACCTCACCTTGTTCTGGCCGCGCGAGGCGCACCCGGTGGTGCCGCCGTGCTACGCGCTGAAGGTGGTGCCGGAGCTGGCGGCGCGCGCGGCCGAGCACCTCGCCGAGCCGGACACCCGGGTGGTGCTCGTCGGCCACAGCCAGGGCAGCCTGCTGGCGGCGGTGGCGACCGCGCGGCTGCTGGAGACGCTGCCGGAGGCCGACCGGGAACGGGTCGGGCTGGTCACCGCGGGTTCCCAGCTGCAGTGGGCCTATCCGCGGGCGTTCCCGGGGGTGGTGCCGCACGGGTCGCTGCGGGATCTGGCCGGATCGTTGAACGGGCGCTGGCGGTCGCTGTGCCGGGGCACCGATCCGCTGGGCGGCGCGGTGACCACCTGGAACCGGCAGGTCTTCGACGGGATGCTGATCGGCGTCGGGTTGCGGCCGGACGGGACGCAGGGTCCGCTGCCGCCTGCGACGCGGGGGCCGACGGGTGCGCTGGTGCTCGGCGGGGACCACTGGCTGCCGGATCCGCAGCGCGGGCCGTTCTCGTTCCGCCGCTGGGTGCCGGGCGTGCTGGGGCACACGGACTACAGCGGGGACCCGGAGTGGGACCGCGCGGTCGCGATGGCGGCCGGTTTGGAGATCCCGGTGCGGGGTGCCACGTTGCCGCTGCGCACGCCGACCGCGGTGGCGCAGCAGACCGCGGATCCGCTGGGCGCGCTCGCCGAGCCGCGGCGCCCCGAGCCAAAGCGCACCGGGCCGGAGCGCACCGCCGACGGCGCCGACGCCGAGCTCGGCGAGGACGAGTCGGCTTCCGTGTCGGACCTGCTGGGCTGGGAACCGGACGAGGTGGCAGGCACCGGCGAGACCGGGGCTGCCGAGACCTCCGCGGACGAGGAGAAGCCCTCCCGCTCCGCGCTCCCCGAACTCACCGACCCGCGCGGCCGAGCAGCTCCCTGGGAACGAGGCAACGCCCTCCGAGCCGCGGACCGCTGAGCTCTGTCGCTCTACTTCTGCTGCGTAGCACTGGGGTAGCGGAACCTCAGCGGTTCCCTCGCTGCGGGATCGATTTCTCATGTACGTCCATGCACAGCGAACTCGCCGTCCTCGCGGGGGAACCGCTGAGAACCCGCCGGTGGTCGGGCTGCTTCGGTGGTCGGCGGCCCAGCGGCTTCGCCGCTGACAGGACGCGGGACACGACCCGCGGGGCAGGGTTCGAAGGCAGGTGGTGACGTTCCGTCACCCGTCCCCCTCGCAGCAGGACCACCTCACCACTCCCCGTCCAAAGCCGCCCGGAGGCCGGAGAGCCAGTTCAGGTGGTTGCTGATCGCGGTCCTGCCTTCCGGGGTGAGCCGGAACCAGGTCCGCGGCCTGCGCCCGACCGAGCCCTTGCGCACTTCGAGGTGGCCGGCTTCTTCGAGCGCCCGGCTGTGCTTGGACAGGACGGAGTCGCTGACGCCCAGCATGTCCCGGGCGGTCGCGAAGTCGACCCACTCGGCGCCTTGCAGCAGAGCGCACAGCGCCAGCCTGGGCCCGGTCTCGAAGAGGGGTTGGCGCCCGTCGCCTTCGTGGTGCGCACCCGTCACGGCCGGACCCGGCCTTCTTCGAGGTCGCGCCGCATCGCCGCCCGGGTCTTCACCTGCGCCGCAAACACCGCGACGGCCACGACGGGCAGCACCAGCAGCGCGATCCCCTGCTGCTGGTACCTGACCAGCACTGCGATGGCGCCGAAGCCGACCGCGGTGATGCCGAGCGCGGCCAGCCAGAACGGCCGGGCGCCGGGGTAGGAGCCGATGCGCTTGGGCAGGTAGACGCCGGAGCGGCGGCGCCGGGCGGCGGTGAAGAAGGCCGAGCCGATGGCGATCACCGCGAATCCCCACGACAGGTAGGCGCTGTAGTCCGCGCCCAGCAGGTCCATCCAGATCGGCAGTCCGGCCAGCACGACGAGCAGGACGCCGTAGACCACCCAGTAGGCGGTGGGGAACCCGACGTGGGTGGCGATGCGGCGGCGCGCGTCGGCGACCTGGTCGAGCTGGCCGAGCTGGTCGCGTCCGGAGGCGTTCGATTCATTTTCCATATGGAAAGTGTACGCACATCGGCAAGTAGATGCCAAGCGTGCACTCCGCGCGGCCGGGGTGCGCAACGAAGCGGGGCCCCTCCCCCGGAGGGGAACGGCCCCGCTGCGCGCGAACGGCGGATCAGACGGAGCCGCCCGCGGCGACCTCCCGCTGCTGCTGGCCGAGCCGCGAGTGCTTGCGGCTGTACAGGAAGTACACCACCACGCCCGCGATCATCCAGACGATGAACCGCACC
Source organism: Saccharopolyspora sp. 6V (assembly GCF_020176785.1). Taxonomy (NCBI): domain Bacteria; kingdom Bacillati; phylum Actinomycetota; class Actinomycetes; order Pseudonocardiales; family Pseudonocardiaceae; genus Saccharopolyspora; species Saccharopolyspora sp. 6V. The sequence goes on from NZ_JAIUKB010000129.1 coordinate 17,513, forward strand.
CAGGTCAGCGCGGTCAGGTTCAGCATCAGCCACAGGCAGGCGATGATCGCCAGGATCGGGACCAGCGGCACCAGCGGCGCCCGGAAACCGCGCGGCAGGTCCGGCCGCGAGCGGCGCAGGATGATCACGCCGGCGGACACCAGGATGAACGCGAACAGCGTGCCGACGTTGACCATCTCCTCCAGCTTGTCCGCCGGGAAGAACGCCGCGGCCAGCGCCACGATGCCGCCGACGAGCAGCGTCGCCCGCACCGGGGTGCCGTGCTCCTCGTGGGTCTTGGCCAGCCCGCGCGGCAGCAGCCCGTCGCGGGACATGGCGAACAGGATCCGCACCTGGCCGAGGAACATGACCATGACGACGGTGGTGAGGCCGGCGAGCGCGCCGACCGTGATGACCCCGGCGGCCCAGGTGACGCCGTTGAGCTGGAAGGCGGTCGCCAGCGTGGCCTTCTCACCGTTCACGGTGGCCAGGTCCTTGAAGTTGACCATGCCGGTCACCACGACGGCGACGGCCACGTACAGCACGGTGACGATGGCCAGCGAGCCGAAGATGCCGCGCGGCGCGTCGCGCTGCGGGTTGCGGGTCTCCTCCGCGGTGGTGGCGACGACGTCGAAGCCGATGAACGCGAAGAACACCAGCGAGGCACCGGCGAGCAGGCCGAAGACGCCGAAGCTGCTCGTCTCACCGCCCAGCAGCAGCGACAGCAGCGACTGGTCCAGCTTGGAGGCGTCCTCCGCGCCGGACTCGGCCGGCGGGATGAACGGCGTGTAGTTGGACGGGTTGATGTAGGACAGCCCGACCACGACGACCAGCAGCACCACGAACACCTTGAGGGCGCTGATCACGAGGCTGACCCGCGCCGACAGCTTGGTGCCCAGCGCGAGCACCGCGGTGAGCCCGGCGATCAGCAGCAAAGCGCCCCAGTCGAACTGCAGCGGCCCGAGCTCGAACTTCGTCGGGACCCCGTTGATCCCGATGAGCTGCAGCACCTGCTGCAGGTAGCTGGACCAGCCCTTGCTGACGGCCGCGGCGGCGACCGCGAACTCCAGGATCAGGTCCCAGCCGATGATCCAGGCGATGAACTCGCCGAACGTCGCGTACGAATACGTGTACGCGCTGCCCGCGACCGGCACGGTCGAGGCGAACTCCGCGTAGCAGACCGCGGCGAGCCCGCAGGCGATCGCCGCGAAGACGAAGGACAGCGATACCGATGGGCCGGTCACGTCCCCCGCTGTGGAGGCGGCGAGCGTGAAGATCCCCGCACCGATGACGACCGAGACGCCGAAGACCATCAGGTCCCAGGCACCGAGGTTCTTTCGGAGCTTCGTGTCCGGCTCATCGGTGTCTTTGATCGATTGCTCGACCGTCTTCGTTCGCCACAGCCCGGTCCCTGGCACTGTCGCCCTCCTCTTCCAACCCGAATGGTGGAACGCACCCTAGCGGGGGAGTGTTGCACCGGATTAGCTAGGAAACAGTGTGGGGGTCGCGATTCGTTAATGCTCTGTGACCGCCCCGTCCACCCGGAGGACAAGTTGATCCGCCAAATGCCTCCAAGCGATCACAGTCCGCACACAGCAGCGGTGTCATTGCAGGTAGACCGGCGCCCGGTGGCACGATTTCCCGGTTATCCGCAGATCATCGGGAAAGCCCCCGCGAACGGAGAAAGATCTGCGGCGAATCAGTCCCGAGGCGGCTCGATCGACGGTTCCGAGTCCGTCGCGGAACCCGGATCCACCGCCGGTTCCGAGACCGCTCCGCGGTCCAGATCCGGTTCGAGGTAGATCAGCCGCACCGCGGGAACCTTCGCCCGCACCCGCGCCTCGGCGGCGTCGATCTCCGCTGCGACCTCCGCCACGTCCAGCGACGGCACCAGGGCGATCTTCGCGGCGACGAGCAGCTCGTCCGGGCCGAGGTACTGGGTGCGGATGTGGATGACGCGCCGCACCCGGCCACCGCGCAGCTCGCCGACGACCTCGTCCAGCACCGACCGGCTCGCGCCCTCCCCGATCAGCAGGCTCTTCGTCTCGACGATCAGGATCACCGCGATCACGCCGAGCAGCAGGCCGATGCAGACCGTGCCGACGCCGTCGAACACCGGGTTCCCGGTCAGCACCGCCAGCCCCACGCCGCCGAGCGCGAACGCCAGGCCGAGCAGCGCGCCCGCGTCCTCCAGCAGCACCACCGGCAGCTCCGGGGTCTTGGCCTGCCGGATGAACTGCCACCAGCTCAGCTCGCCCTTGATGGCGCGGGACTCCTTGATCGCGGTGGTGAAGCTGTAGGACTCCAGCGCGATCGCCACCAGCAGGATCACCACCGCCACGAGCGGCGAGGTCAACGGCTCCGGGTGCTGGATCTTGTGCACGCCCTCGTACAGCGCGAACACCGAACCGAGGCTGAACAGCAGCAGCGCCACGACGAACGAGTAGAAGTAGCGGTCCCGCCCGTAGCCGAACGGGTGCTCCGCGGTGGGCCTGCGCACCGAGGTCTTCTGCCCGAGCAGCAGCAGGCCCTGGTTCGAGGTGTCGGCCACCGAGTGCACCGACTCCGCCAGCATCGAGGAGGACCCGGTGAACAGGAATCCGCCGAACTTGGCCACGGCGATGCCCGCGTTCGCGGCCAGCGCCGCCAGGATCGCTTTGGTTCCGCCACCTGCTGACACGTATCGCTCCCGAGTTCGGTTCCTTGCGTTCCGCGGGGAATCTACCGCCACGATCACCCGGACAGAGCAGGTATGAGCGGATTCGCGCCCGCTAGGTGCCCGCGGCCGCGCGGAACACCTGCGCCGTCCCGTCCGGGCACACCGGGCTCGCCAGCACCGCCGGGTCCGAGGCCGCCAGCCACACCGACTGGCCCTTCCCCAGCTCCAGCTCGGCCGGTTCCGCGCCGGGGCGCTGCGCGGTCAGCCGCAACGCGCCCTTCGTGCACAGCAGGATCTGCGGACCGTCCGAGTCCAGCCGCACCGCGGTCGAGTTCGCCGGGGACCAGTCCACCCTGGACAGCCGGAACTCCTCGGCGGGCGTCTGGTAGACGGTGAGGTTCCCGTCCAGCGACTCGCCCTTGTGCACCCGCATGTCCCCGCAGGTGAAGTCCAGCACCCGCAGCAGCTCCGGCACGTCCACGTGCTTCGGGGTGAGCCCGCAGCGCAGGATGTTGTCCGAGTTCGCCAGGATCTCCACTCCGGTGCCCTGCAGGTAGGCGTGCAGGTTGCCGGCGGGCAGGTAGATCGCCTCGCCCGGCTGCAGCACCAGCCGGTTCAGCAGCAGGCTCGCCAGCACGCCCGCGTCGTTCGGGTACGCCTCCCCCAGCTCCAGCACCGTGCGGCACTCCAGCGCGAACTCGCCGTGCTCGCGCACGTGCCGCACGCAGGCGTCGAGCAGTTCCGGCAGCAGCCCCCGCAGGTAGTGCTCGGGCAGCGTGATCCACGTGGTGAACAGCGCGCGCAGCCCGTCGGCGTCCGGCTGCGCCGCCAGCAGCGCGGTGTGCGGGCGCAGCGTCGGCACGTCCAGCTCGCCCAGCAACCGCACCGTGCGGTGCGCCTCCCGGAAACCGGCGAGCGCGTGGAACTCGGTGAGCGCGCAGACCAGCTCCGGCTTCGCCGTGGGATCCGGGTAGTTCCGGTTCGGCGCGTTGCGCGGGATGCCCGCGCGCTCCTCCCGTTCGAAGCCTTCCGCGGCCTGTTCCGCGGACGGGTGCGCCTGCAGGCTCAGCGGCTCGTTCGCGGCGAGCACCTTGAGCAGGAACGGCAGCCTGCTGCCCCACCGGTCGGTGCACACCTCGCCGAGGTGGTGCGCCGGGTCCGCGTCGAGCAGGTCCAGCAGCGATTCCTCGCTGCCGTCCGGGCGCACCAGCTTCGACGGGTCGCCCGGGTGCGCGCCCATCCACAGTTCTGCCTCGGGGTGCGGAGTGGGAACGGGCCGGCCGAGCAGATCGGCGATGGCGGTACGCGAGCCCCACGCGTAGGGGCGCACCGCGTTCCGCAGTAACTCCACAGTCCTTCTCGCTCTCTTCACCGCTGGTCAGGCGCGCACGCATCCTCGGACCAGCACCGTAGGGCGCCGACCCTGGAACCAGGACATCGCCTCTCCGCCACCAGTGCACCAGGGACGTCCCCGGCAATCACCCAGGGTTCGCCCCGTCCGGTCAGTGCACGGCCAGTGCCTGCCTGCCCGGACCTCCGAGCGTGCCCGCCGCGAGGCCCAGGTAGACCGCGGCGAGATCGAACCGCAACGCGAGCACCGCGGCCCGCAGCACCGCGTCGGCCCGCGCCGACTCGCCGGGGGCGACCAGGTCCGCGCCCGGCAGCGATCGGGTCGCGGCGCGTTCGTCCGCCTCCGAGCGCTCGTCGTGCCGGGTGCTGATCAGGAAGACCCGGGGAGTCGCGCCGCCGTCCTCGTCCGGGTCGGCGAACAGGTCCGAGCCGGTGTCGCGCACCGAGCGGTACAGCGCGTGCCGGGTGGTGGCCTGCGCGTGGCTCGCCACGTCGCAGGCGAGGCCCGCGTGCACGCCCAACGCGTAGGAGCCGTGCCCGGCGACGGCGGTGGCGGTCAGGTCCACGCCCCACAGCAGCGCCTCGTGGTCGGCGAGCCGCAGCGCCAGCGACTTCGCCGGGTTCATCAGCGGTTCCTGCCCGGGGTGGGCGCGTTCCGCCTCCCGGTCCAGCTCGTCGGCCAGCTGATCGGTGTCGCAGCGCAGCAGGCCGAGCGCGACGAGCACGCTGAGGCCCACCGTGAACACGTGCGCGAACGTCAGCTCGTCCGGCACCGGGATCCGCGGCGGCACCACCTTCGCCCGGCCCGCGCCGGACGCGGCCACCGGTCCGTCGGCCGGGGCGGCCAGCACCACCGAGGCGCCCCGCCGGGTCGCGGTCGCCACCCCTTCGGCCAGCGTCGGATCACCCGGGTCCGGGGTGTGCGCGAACACCACGTCCAGCGGTCCCACCCACACCGGGACCGACTCGGCCACGATCACCGGTACCGGGCAGGACGGGCCGGCCAGCGCGGCCAGCACCCCGCACGCGGACGGGCCGAGGCCGGGCCGGGAGATCAGCACCAGCGAGCGCGGCCTGCCGTCGGCGAGGTCGTCGAAACCGATCTCCTGCACGGTCTCCGCGGCCGCCCGCACCTGCGCACCCGCGAGCGCCGCGGATCGCAACAGCCCGCGCGAGTCGGCCTCGGTGAGCCGGTCGGGATCGTCGAAGAGGCTGTCGTCGAGCACCGGAGGTCACCTCTCCCCGGTCGAGCCAGGATCCTCGGGGCCGCCGACGGCCTCGTCGACCAGCAGCACCGGGATGCCGTCCCGCACCGGGTAGCCGCGGCCGCACGAAGTGCACGTCAAGTACTCGTCCTGCGCGGTGCCGCCCTCGGCGCGCAGCGCGCCGTGGTCCGGTGCCGGGCAGGCGAGGATCTCCAGCAATGTCGGTTCCAGGGCCACGGCCACGTTCCCTCCTGAGTCCACACCCGGTCCACGCCCAGCGGGCGGTATCACTCGGTCAGCCCCGCACCACGGCGAGCACCTCGTCGCGCAGCGCGGCGACCGCGGCGGCGTCCGGCGCCTCCACGTTCAACCGCAGCAGCGGCTCGGTGTTCGAAGGCCGGATGTTGAACCAGGAGCCGTCCGCCAGCTCCACGGTAAGCCCGTCGAGCTCGTCGATTCGAGCACCGGAACGTTCCCGGTAGGTTTCGGCCACGGCGCGCATCCGCCCGGCCTGGTCGTCCACCGTCGAGTTGATCTCGCCGGAGGCGGCGTAGCGGGAGTACTCGGCCATCAGCCCGGACAGCGCGCCGTCCTGACCGCCCAGCGCGGCCAGCACGTGCAGCGCGGCCAGCATGCCGGAGTCGGCCTTCCAGAAGTCCCGGAAGTAGTAGTGCGCCGAGTGCTCGCCGCCGAAGATGGCGCCGGTCTCGGCCATGGTCTGCTTGATGAACGAGTGCCCCACGCGGGTGCGCACCGGCTTGCCGCCCCGCTCGGCGACGATCTCCGGCACCGCGTGCGAGGTGATCAGGTTGTGGATGACGGTCGCGCCCGGTTCCTTCGCCAGCTCGCGCACCGCGACCAGCGCGGTGATCGCGCTCGGCGCCACCGGGTCGGCGTTCTCGTCCACCACGAAGCAGCGGTCCGCGTCGCCGTCGAAGGCCAGCCCGGCGTCGGCGCCGACCTCGCGCACCTTCGCCTGCAGGTCCACCAGGTTCGCCGGGTCCAGCGGGTTCGCCTCGTGGTTCGGGAAGTCGCCGTCCAGCTCGAAGTACATCGGCACCACCTCGACGGGCAGGCCGTCGAACACCTTCGGCACCGTGTGCCCGGCCATGCCGTTCCCGGCGTCGACGACGACCTTCAGCGGCCGGATCCCGCTCAGGTCCACCAGGCCGCGCAGGAACTCCGCGTACTCGGCGAGCATGTCCCGCTCGGAGGCGCTGCCCTTCGCGCCCAGGAACTCGGGAACGCCGTGCGAGACGAGCTCCTGGATCTCCGACAGCCCGCTGTCCTGGCCGACCGGTGCGGCGCCCGCCCGGCACAGCTTGATGCCGTTGTAGCGGGCCGGGTTGTGGCTGGCGGTGAACATGGCGCCCGGCAGCTCCAGCGTGCCGGAGGCGAAGTAGAGCATGTCGGTGCTGGCCAAGCCGATGGAGATCACGTCGACGCCCTGCCCGGTGACGCCCTCGGCGAACGCGGCGGCCAACCCCGGCGAGGAGTCCCGCATGTCGTGCCCGACGACGACGGCCGGACCGCCGACGAGCCTGGTGAACGCGGCACCGATCTCCCGAACGACGTCGGCGTCGAGCTGCTCATCCACCACCCCGCGGATGTCGTACGCCTTGACGATCTCCGACAGGTCCCGCACGCTGCACATCCCTACGTAGTCCGGCCAACCTCGCTGCGGTCCGAGCCTACCGGCGATCGGTGATCTTGCGGAGAGCTCCCGACGGCCACGAGCGGCACGTCACGTTCGGGATCCCCTAATCGTCGCGGGGGTCGGGCAGCGCCCGCAGGTGACCTCGCCTGCCGCCGCCCACGGAGAAGTCCGGCGGATCCACCGGCCGGTCCGAGCGCCCCGCTTCGCGGACCGCCTCGGCCAGCGCGGTCAGGTCGTCCGCGGAACCTTCCGGCAGCGAGAACTCGCCCTCGTACCGGACGACCTCCCAGCCCTTCGGCACCGTCAGCCGCAACGCGTGCTCCTCGCACAGGTCGTAGCTGTGGGGCTCCGCATACGTGGCGAGCGGTCCGACCACCGCGGTCGAGTCCGCATAGGCATACGTAAGCGTCGCAACGGCCGGGTTGGTACACCCGGTCCGCGAGCACCGCCTCACGCTCCGCACGACTGGCACGATAGCGCCCCCCGTCCAGCCCGCGCCGGAGGCACGCGGAAACGTCCTCGCGCCCCGATCCCGATCTTCCGGCGCGCACGCCGCTCACCGGCGGGTTCGCGCAGGTGGCGGACCTTGTTCGCGCTGCGCTGAACGGGTGTCGGGCAGTCCGGTGACGTCGCGTGCTCACCTCCGGTGCCGAGAGGCGACCCGAACGGGCATCCCCGCGGCGGTCCTGAGGGCGTACCCTCAGCCCGTGGTGACCGCACGTGGATATCGGCGCCGGACGCTAGCCCGGCGGGATCGTCGAGGGCGCGGCCTGCGCGGCCCCCTGTACCCGTCGTCGGTCCCGGTCGCGCGCAGCCGTTCGCAGCGGTTCGACGCGATCGTGCTGGAAGCCCTGGAGCCGATCGAGCAGCGCTGGCACGCCGAGCTGACCGAGCTCGACGTGGCCGTCGACGAGGTGCCCGAGGTCCAGGTCACCGCCCCCGAGAAGGTCGTCTGGGACGACGACGTGGTGGTGGACGCGAACGTGCCGCTGGCGCGGCTCGTCCCCGCCGGGGTGGACCGCCGCGGGTTGCCGACCCGCGCACGCATCGTGCTCTACCGCAGGCCGCTGGAGGCCCGCGCCCGCGACGGCCAGGACATGGCCGACCTGCTGCACGACGTGCTCATCGAGCAGGTCGCCACCTACCTCGGCCTCGACCCGGACGTCATCGAAGGCCAGTGAGGCCCTGCTGACCGGCCCCGCCCGGCGGTTCAGGACTCGTCGGAGCGGCGGCGGGACGGCAGCGCGCCGATGGCGGTGAACAGGATGGCCGCGGCCTGCACCACGAGCAGCGCGGTGCGGGACGAGTCGCCGTAGCCGACCCGGACCTCGCTCGCCGATTCCGGCACCGGCACCGCGACCTGGTGTCCCCAGCCCTCGGCCAGCGGCGCCTCCCGTCCGTCGATCACCGCGTGCCAGCCGGGTTCGTGCTCGGCGGCGAGCAGCAGCACCCGGCCCACCCCGCCGTCCGAGACGCGCACCGCGACCTCCGGCAGCGTCGCGGGCACGCCCAGCGGCCGGGCCTGCGGGGACGGCGTACCCGCCAGCCGCGACTGCCGAGCCAGGTCGGGGCCGAGCAGCTGCACCGGGCCGGACGGCAGCAGCACCCGCAGCACCGGGGTGCCGTCGCCGAGCTCGCCGTGATCGGTCACCAGGTCACCGGCCGCCGCCCGCAGCCGGTCGGCGGTCGCCGCGTCCGGCACCGCCACGTGACCGGTGCCGCGGGCCGCTGCGGTGGCCAGCGCGGTCCGCACCCGCTGCGGGTCGCCGGAGAGCAGGTCCGCCTCGACCTCCCGCAACCAGCGCACCGCTTCCGGCACCGGTACCAGGTCGTCATCGCCGAAGTGCGGCGCGCGGCCCTCGACCAGCCGGGCCGGGGCCGGGCCGCGCTCGACGAGCAGCATGCCGCCGGGCCCGTCGAGCTCGGCGGCCAGCGCCGGGGTCCCGCCGGTCGGTGCCACCCGCAGCGGCCCGCGCCCGGCGAGCACCGCGCTCACCCCGGCGAGCAGCAGCGTCCCGGTCAACGCGGCCGCGAGGACCCTGCTCGGCACCCGCACCGGCAGCGGTCCCGCGGACAGCGCCGTCCACAGCAACCCGGCCGCGGCCACCACCAGCGGAGCTCCGGTTCCGCCGGTGCTGGCCGGTCCGCCCGCCACCGGGGTCATCGCGATCCGGTCCACGGCGAAGGCCACCGCCCACCCGGCGACCGCGGTCACCGCGCCCGGGATCATCGCCGGGCGCGGGGCGAGCACCGCGGCCAGCAGCGCCACCAGCACGAGCAGCCCGCCGGCCCAGGTCGCCGGATCCCCGTCGGCGCTCAGCAGCAGCGGCCACCACCCGGCGGGCAGCTCGGTGACCCGCGCGCCGAGCCCGTGCAGCAGCAGCTCCGGGTGCCGCACCAGCACGACCGGCCACGGCAGCAGGCAGACGATCGGCAGCAGCACCAGCGCGGGCAGCCCGGCCATCCGGCGCCGCGCGCGACGCGCCTCGCCGGGCACCGCCACGAACCCGAGCAGCGCCAGCACCACCAGCAGCGCCAGCACCAGCGGGGCGAACGCGCCCAGCACGGCCAGGCCGAGCGCCGTCGCGCAGGCCGTGCCCAGCCAGTGCCGGGACTGGGCGAGCATCGCCAGCCTGGTCAGCCCGATCACGGAGGCGATGCCCGCCAGCAGCGGCGGGACCAGGACGTGCGCGACCACCACGTCGAGCCGGCCCTGCCCGGCGGCGGACGTGGCCAGCGGCAGCAGCGCGTAGGCGCCCGCGGCCAGCGCCCGGTGCCTCCCGCGCATCGGCAGCGTGCGGGTCGCGGCGTACGCGGTGAGCCCGGCCAGCGGCACGCCGAACAGCAGCAGCAGCGCCACCACCGCCTGCGGCCCGCCGAGCGGCGCCAGCACCGTGCCCAGCAGCGCCAGCACCAGCAGCGAGGCCGGTGCGGGCGAGCCGGTGCCACCGTTGACCGGGTGCCAGGAAGCCAGGTACTCCCGCCAGGTCGAACCGAGGTCGACGGCCGCGAACAGCCGGCCGCCCTGCAGCTCGGCGCCGAACCGGGCGTGCTCGGCGACCAGGCCGTGCGTGACCAGCGCGATCGCGGTGAGCACCACCGCGAGCACCACCGGCGGCGCCAGCACCAGTTCCCGCAGCACCCGGCGCCGGTCCACCTGCACCAGCAGCAGCCTGCGATCCGGTTCCGGTGCGAAGCTCGCGTCGCGCGGCACCGGGGAGGGCCGCCGCTGCTCCTCCTCCGCGGGCGCGGCCGCCACCGGCACCACCACGGGGCCGGAGGGGCGGCGCAGGCCGCCGACGCTGCGCCTGCGGGTGCCGAGCGCCCCGGCGGGGAGCGCGGCGGGGCCGACGGAACGCGGCGCGGCGGCCACCGGTGTCACCCGCGCGGGCCCGAGCGCGGCGGGGGTGCGGCCGAGCACCACCTCGCGGCGCACCCGCTCCCGCACCAGCCCGGCGAACGCGGCCCGGAACCCGTTGCGCAACCGCGTCACCCGGCTGGTGAGCAGGCCGCGCACCCCGGACGGTTCCGCGGTGGTGGCGCGCCGCTCGGCGCGCGCCGAGCGCAGCCCCATCCGGCCGGTGACCAGCGCGGTGAACGCGGCGAGTTCGGCGGCCGCGTCCCGCCGCCGCCACAGCAGCCCGAACCCGGCGGCGCGCAGCAGCACCAGCAGCGCGAGCCGCGGCACGCCGAGCAGGAACGACCGGAGCGGCGCGTTGGCCAGGAAGGTGCGCACCCCGCCGACGCGCTCGGCGGCCCGCAACCCCCGCCCGGTCGCGTCGGGTGCCCGGTCGCCGGTGCGCAGCGCGCCCGCGTGGCGCATCCGGGCGCTCGGCACGCACAGCACCAGGTGCCCGTCGGAGTTGGTGCGCCAGCCGAAGTCGATGTCGTCGAAGCCCAGCGGCAGGGCCGGGTCGAAGCCGCCGAGCCGCTCGAAGACCCCTCGGCGGACCAGGGCGCCGGCGGTGGAGACGGCCAGGACTTCGGAGACGACGCGGACGTCGGTGGGGGCCGAGCGCCGGTCGTCCGATGTGGACCCGGCGGCCCGGGGTGCGGTGCTCGCGGCCGCGGCGGGTTCGTCCCCGGCTTCCGCGGCGGCGGGTTCGGTCCCGGTCGAGCCCGTCCCGCGCTGCGCTCCGGTCGTTCCGGTCCCGGTCGCTTCGGCCGCCTCCTCCGCAGCCCCTGCCTCCGCGGGTTCGATCCCGGATCGTTCGGTCGTGGCTCGCTCGGTCGCGGGTTCCTCGGTCCGGGGTTCCTCGGTCCGGGCTCGCTCGGTCGCGAGGTGCTCGGTCGCCGAGCGTTCGGTCCCGGCCGGTTCGGTCCCGGTCTCGGCCCCGGCCCGTTCGGCCCCGGCACGCTCGTTCTCGGCACGCTCGGGCGTGGACCGTTCCGGATCGTCCCGTCCCGCACCGTCCCGACCCGGGTCCGCGGCGGCATCCCCGCCCGCATCGGCCTCCGCCCAGGCGAGCTCCGGATCGACCTCGGCGGCCCCGATGCCGGTCTGCCGGTGCCCGGAGGCGTCGGTGGACAACCCGGCGTCCACCACGAGCCGCGGATCGTCCCAGTCCAGGCCGAGCGGCCCCAGCACGGCCGCGGCCGAATCGAGCTCGGCGACGTCCAGCAACCGGCGCAGGCAGTCCGGCTCGGGCGCGGAGTCGTCGTGCAGCAGCCACAACCAGCGGCCCGGATCGCCCCAGCGGGCGACGGCGTGCTCGGTGGCCGCCGCGACCGCGGCGCCGAACCCGGTCTCCGGCGGCAGGTCGAGCACCCCGTCCACCAGGTCGGAGGCGCCCGCCAGCAGGTCCGCGGTGCCGTCGGTGGAACCGGTGTCCACCGCGAGCAGGTGCCGCGGCCGGACGGTGAGCTCGCGCAGCGCGGCCAGCACCTCCGGCAACCGGCGGTCGCCGTCGTGGCACACCAGCACCGCCAGTGCGGGCGCGGTGTTCAGGCGCGGCGCGGTCCCGGCCACAGTGTCCTCCCCTGCCGTGGTGCGATCACCGCACGACGGTAGTGGACGGGAGCCGGAAACCTCAGAGCCTGTCTCCGAACCGGGACGGGCGTCCGCGCAGGTGTCTCAGGTGATCAGCGCGGGCCGGTCCGGGACGGATGCCTCCGGTGCGGAGCCGGGCCCGGCGCGCCGCCGGCCCCTCCGGACCTGCGGGCGCGGGCCCGGCTTCACACCGCGCGTCGTTTGAGGCGGCGGCGCTCCCGCTCGGACAGCCCGCCCCAGATGCCGAAGCGCTCGTCGTGCTCCAGCGCGTACTCCAGGCATTCGGATCGGACCTCGCAGCCCGCGCAGATGCGTTTGGCCTCGCGAGTGGAGCCGCCCTTCTCCGGGAAGAAGGCCTCCGGATCGGTTTGCGCGCACAATGCGCGCTCCTGCCACTCCTGTTCCGGCTCACCCAGTTCGAAGAGCTGAGCGAGCACATCGGCATCCGTGGTCTCGGATTCCTGCCGATCCCCCCATTGCACCAGGTTCCCCTGAAGCAGCGGATGACTCTGTTCCATCAAGCGGCCCTGTTCCATCAGGTGGGCTTGACCTGTCTCCCACATTGGTCCTCCCCCGATCGCTCCCGTTCCCTGCGGCCCTCCCCAGGACCGTTCGGGATGCACTCCGGACGTGAGGCGCACCGCGCCCCGCGTCGCCGCCCGGGCAGCGCACCGGCCCTCTCACCGGACCCGCCCGTTCGACCATGGCCACCTGCCGGGGCTCCCTTTCCCCGGCCTCCGCTCGAAATCCGGCAGGCGGAAAATCCACGAGGTGGAAAACCGAACCGGACGATTCGCCGGGATTCACCGCCGGCGGCCGACCGCTCTGCGGTGGACCGCCCGGCGAACCCGCCGCCGAGCAATCATTTCAGCGGAGAATGACACCGCTGTGATTACACCGGTGTAGCTCCACTCGGTCAAGCGGAGCCAACCCGTTGAGGGACCCCACCGCTCCCGCTGCATGACGCAACTCCGGCACTCTTTTGTCGGCGGGCCGATACGCCAGGCGGCGCCGCGCAGCGCGGATCGCGACTTTTCACCCGTCGGCACCCGGCGGCCGGGGCCGACCGGGGACACTGGTGGGGTGAACACGCGAGTGAGCCCCCTGTTCCTGGCCCTGCTCGGCGCGACGGTGCTCGGTGGTGTCCTGGCCACCGTGGACCAGTCGTTCGCCCGGACCACCGGCATCGTGCTGATCGTCCTCGGCGGGTGGGCCACGTCGCTGTGCCTGCACGAATTCGGCCACGCGATCACCGCGTACCGGGGCGGCGACCTCTCGGTCCCGGCGAAGGGCTACCTGACGCTGGACCCCCGCCGTTACACCGATCCGGTACTCAGCATCGTGCTGCCGTTGCTCTTCGTGATCGCCGGTGGCATCCCGCTGCCCGGCGGGGCGGTGTGGATCAACCACCACGCGCTGCGGAACCGGCGCGTCGAGTCGATGGTCTCGCTGGCCGGCCCGCTGACGAACCTGGTGCTCGGGATGCTGATCACGGCCGCGGTGCAGCTGGTGCCGATGCCGCAGGGGCTGTCCACCGGGCTGTCCTACCTGGCGTTCCTGCAGGTGATCGCGTTCGTGCTGAACATCCTGCCGATCCCGGGCCTGGACGGGTACGGCGCGATCGAGCCGTGGCTGTCGTACCGGGCGCGGGAGCTCGGCGAGAAGGCGCGGCCGTGGGCGCCGCTGGTGCTGTTCCTGCTGCTGTTCGCGGTGCCGTTCGTGGGCCGGGCGTTCTTCTCGCTGGCCTACCTCGTCTTCGGCCTCGTCGGTGGCGAACCGGTGCTGGCACTGCTGGGCCAGGAGTCGTTCCGCTTCTGGGAGTTCTGATCCGCGGGCCCCGCCGGTGACGCAGCGGACACCGGTCCGGCCTCGGACGCCCCCGCCCGCGTGCGAGGATCGCGGGGTGAAGGTCGTAGCACTGGTCGGTGGAGTCGGCGGGGCGCGGTTCCTGCTGGGGGTCAAGGCGGCGCTGGGCATGCCCGCGCTCGGCGAAGGCGACGGCGGGTCCCCGCACGAGGTGACCGCCGTGGTCAACATCGGCGACGACGTGTGGATGCACGGGCTGCGGGTCTGCCCGGACCTGGACACCTGCATGTACACCCTCGGCGACGGCATCGACACCGAGAAGGGGTGGGGCCGCGTCGGCGAGACGTGGTCGGTGAAGGAGGAGCTGGCCGCCTACGGCGCCGAACCGAGCTGGTTCGGGCTGGGCGACCGGGACATCGCCACCCACCTGGTGCGGTCCCGGATGCTGCGCGCCGGCTACCCGCTGTCCGCGGTGACCGAGGCGCTGTGCGACCGCTGGCGGCCCGGGGTGCGGCTGCTGCCGGTCAGCGACGACCGGGTCGAAACGCACGTGGCGATCGAGGACCCGGCCACCGGCGAGCCGACCGCGGTGCACTTCCAGGAGTGGTGGGTGCGCCATCGCGCCGAACCCGCCGCGGGCGCCATCGTGCCGGTCGGCGCCGAGGAGGCTTCGCTCGCACCGGGGGTCGCCGAGGCGATCTCCGGGGCCGACGTGGTGCTGGTCGCGCCGTCGAACCCGGTGGTGAGCGTGGGGACGCTGCTCGCGGTGCCCGGTTTCCGGGAGGCGCTGCGCTCGACGGCGGCGCCCGTGGTGGGCGTGTCCCCGATCATCGGCGGCCGCCCGCTGCGCGGCATGGCCGACGCCTGCCTGACCGCGATCGGCGTGGAGACCTCCGCCGAGGCGGTCGGCAGGCTCTACGGTTCCCGCGCGGAGTCCGCCGACGGCGTGCTCGACGCGTGGCTGGTGCACACCGGCGACACCGCCGACGTGCCCGGCGTGGCGGTGCGCGACGTGCCGCTGCTGATGTCCGACGTGGACGCGACGGCGGAGATGGCGCGGGCCGCGTTCGACGCGGCCGGGCTCTCGGTTCCGGAGGGGTCATGAGGGATCACGCGGCGACCGCCGGGCTCCAGCTGTTCGCGGTGACCGGGCTGCCCGAGTTCGGGCCCGGCGACGACGTGGCGGCCTCCATCGCGGCGAGCGCGCCGTGGTTGTCCGACGGGGACGTCGTGGTGGTCACCAGCAAGGTCGTCTCGAAGGTCGAGGGCCGGGTGGTGCGCACCCCGCGCGACCCGGAGGAGCGGGAGCGGCTGCGCCGCGAGCTGGTGCGCTCCGAGGCGACCGAGGTGCTGGCGCGGTTCCGGAACACGCTGATCACGCGGAACAAGCTGGGCATCGTGCAGGCCGCCTCCGGGGTGGACGCCTCGAACGTGGCGCTGGACCGGATCGCGCTGCTGCCGGAGGACCCGGACGCCTCGGCGCGCAGGCTGCGCGCCGGCCTGGCCGACCGGCTGGGCGTGCAGGTCGGCGTGGTGATCACCGACACGATGGGGCGGACCTGGCGCAACGGGCAGACCGACGCGGCGATCGGCGCGGCCGGGCTGCGGGTGCTGCACCGGTACGCGGGCAGCATCGACGCGCAGGGCAACGAGCTGGCCGTCACCGAGGTCGCCATCGCCGACGAGGTCGCCGCCGCCGCGGACCTGGTGAAGGGCAAGCTCGGCGGCGTGCCGGTGGCGGTGCTGCGCGGGCTGAGCACCGAGGACGACGGTTCCTCGGCGCGGGACCTGGCGCGGCCGGTGGAGCACGACCTGTTCCGGCTCGGCACCGACGAGGCCATCGCGCAGGGCCGCCGGGAAGCGGTGCTGCTGCGCCGCTCGGTGCGCTCGTTCAGCGCGGAACCGGTGGCCGAGGAACCGGTGCGCCGCGCCGTGGCCGCCGCGCTGACCGCACCCGCCCCGCACCACACCCGCCCGGTGCGGTTCGTGTGGCTGCGGGACCGGCCGCTGCGGGCGAAGCTGCTGGACGCGATGCGCACGGCGTGGCTGGCGGACCTGCGCGGCGACGGCCGCGAGGAGGCTTCCGCGCAGCGCCGGGTGGGCCGCGGCGACCTGCTGTACGCGGCACCGGAACTGGTGCTGCCGTTCCTGGTCCGGGACGGCGCGCACGACTACCCGGACGCGCGGCGCACCGCCGCGGAGCGGGAGATGTTCACCGTCGCGGGCGGTGCCGCCGTGCAGGGGCTGCTGGTGTCGCTGGCCGCGGAGGAGCTCGCCTCCTGCTGGGTGTCCTCGACGATGTTCTGCCCCGACGTGGTGCGGTCGGCGCTGGAGCTGCCGGAGTCGTGGGAACCGCTGGGCGCGGTGGCCGTCGGGCACCCGGCCGAGCCGGTCGGCGGCCCGCGGCCGCCGCGCGAGCTGGACGACGGGCTGCTGGAACTCTGACATCACCGCAGGTCCCGCCGAGTGAGCGGGTGCGAGCGCGAGGAGGTTCGGTCGTGGGGGCCGAGGTGTTGCACGCGGACGCGGAACAGGTGCTGCGCGGATGGCGGCCGTCCGACTGCGGGCAGGAGGCGCTGCGGCACGCGTTCCTGGCGCTGCTCGACGCGCGCGAGGACGCGTGCCTGCGCGCCTGCGCGCCGGGGCACGTGACGGCGTCGGCGGTGCTGCTGGACGCGGCCGGGGAGCACGTGCTGCTCACCTTGCACCCGCGGGTCGGGAAGTGGCTGCAGCTCGGCGGGCATTGCGAACCGGAGGACACCTCGCTGGCGGGCGCCGCGCTGCGGGAGGCCACCGAGGAGTCCGGGATCGACGGGCTGGCGGTGTCCGCGGAACCGGTGCACCTGGACGTGCACCCGATCACCTGCTCGCTGGGCGTGCCGACGCGGCACTTCGACGTGCGGTACCTGGTGCGCGCGCCCGCGGGCGCCGAGCCGGTGCGCAGCGACGAGTCGCTGGACCTGCGCTGGTGGCCGATCGACGCGCTGCCCGCGGAGTCCGACCTGGGCCCGCTGCTGGCCGCGGCCCGCCCGCACCCGGTTCAGAGCACGCGGTAGTCGCGGGGCGGTAGCCGCGGCCCGAACCGGGGGCGCCGGACCCCGGCCGCGCCGAGGTAGCGCACCGCCCGGTGCCGCTGGCCCGCGTACGGGGCGAGCGCGTCGAGCATCTCCGCGTCGTCCATCGGCCGTCCTTCGAGCCCGATCCCGACGATCGTCGACAGGTGGTAGTCGCCGACGCTGACCGCGTCCGGGTCGCCCCAGGCGCGCTGCGCGACCTCCGCCGCCGTCCACGGCCCGATGCCGGGGACGTGCTGGAGCAGCGCGCGGCCCGGCTCCCCGCCCAGCTCCACGGCCCGCTCCAGGCGGTGCGCCACGCCGGCCGCGGCGATCAGGGTGCGCCGCCGGGCACCGTCCACGCCCGCCCGGTGCCATTCCCAGTCCCGGATCTCCCGCAGCTGCCGGGGGCTCGGCGGCGCGCACAGCCCGCGCGGCGCCGGACCGGGCGCGGGAGTGCCGAACCGGCGGCACAGCTCGCGCCAGGACCGCCACGCCTCCCGGTTGGTGACCTTCTGCTCCAGCACCGCGGCGACCAGCACGTCCCACACCCGCCCGGTCGCGCAGAGCCGGAGGCCGCGGGCGGCCCGCGCGCCGCGCCGGACCGCGTCGTGCACGGGCACGAACCCGCCGTCGTCGTCGGCCGCGCCGAGCAGCTCCGGCACCTGGGCCAGCAGCGGTTCCGCGCCGTCGCCCCACGCTTCGGCGACGACCGCGCCCGCCGGGTCGGCGGCGAGCCGCAGCGTCCCGGGGCCGTGCGCGGTGGTCGACGCCAGCCACCACGCACCGGACTCCTGGACCGCGCTGGCGGGATCACCGCTGCCGCGGCGCAGCGGGGCCAGCACCTGCGGGAGGTCCAGCGGGCCGGGCGGCTGCCAGGTGGTGCGCATCAGGTCATCTCCGGTCCGCCGAGAACCGCACGCCACCGGCGGGGATCTCCACACCGGGCCACACCCGGGCGCCGTCCAGCAGCTCGCACTCGTCGCCGATCACCGCGCCGTCGCCGATCACCGCGCCGCGCAGCGCCACGCCCGCACCGATGCGGGCCCCGGCGCCGATCACGCAACCGTCCACCTCGGTCTCGGCCCCGATCCGCGCGCCGTCGAACACCATCGAGCCGGTGATCCGGGCGCGTTCCGCGACGACCGCGCCCGCGCCGATGGTGCTGCCGCCGTCGACCACGGCGCCCGCGGCGACGTCCGCGCCGGGCAGCAGCAAGGCCTCGCCCGGGGTGCCGGGCAGCGCCGCGGAGGGCAGCTCGCCGCGCACCAGGTCCGCCGACCCGCGGACGTAGGCGGCGGGCGTACCCATGTCCAGCCAGTACGAGGAGTCCACGTGCCCCTGCAACCGAGCACCGGCGGCCAGCAGCCCCGGGAAGGTCTCGCGCTCCACCGACACCCGGCGACCGGCCGGGATGTCCTCGATCACGGGGCGGCGGAACACGTAGCAACCGGCGTTGATCTGGTCGACCGGCGGATCCTCGGTCTTCTCCAGGAACGCGGTGACCCGGCCGTCGCCGTCGGTGGGCACGCAGCCGAACTGGCGCGGGTCCGCCACCTTCACCAGGTGCAGCGTCACCTCGGCCGCGCCGGCGCGGTGGGTCTCGACGAGGGAGCGCAGGTCGAGGCCGGAGAGGATGTCGCCGTTGAACACCAGCACGTCCTTCTCCCGCAGCAGGTGCGCCACGTTGCGGATGGCGCCCGCGGTGTCCAGCGGCTCGTCCTCGACGACGTACTCCAGCTCCAGGCCGAACTCGGAGCCGTCGCCGAAGTGCTCGGCGAACACCTCGGCCTTGTAGGAGGTGCCGAGCACGACGTGCCGGATGCCGGCCGCCCGGATCCGCGCGAGCAGGTGGCTCAGGAACGGCACTCCGGCGGTGGGCAGCATCGGCTTCGGCGCGGACAGCGTCAGGGGGCGCAGGCGCATGCCCTTGCCGCCGACGAGCACCACCGCCTCCGCGTCGTGCAGCGGGCCGGGCGAACCATCGGGACCGGCGGTCATACCGGACCTCCTTCCTCGCGCCGGGCTCGTCCCGGCATCCGGTACCGGCACGCGGCCGCGGTCATCGGCGGCGGGGGCTTCCCCGCGCCGGTGCCGAGCGCGTCCGGTAGATCCTGACGAAAACCCGTTGGGGGGAATACTGTGACAACGACGGCGGCATAATGGAGACCGGGTTCCGGCTCAGTGGAATCGGTCACTACCGGTCCGTTCCGCGGGCACGGCGCCCCGGCACCGCAGCACACCCCCCATCCTCCCGGTGGCACGCGCGGGACGGCCGCCGCGACGGCGCGGCGAGGTCCCGGGTCCGGACGGCCGCCCCCGAACTCGACCGAACGACCGCGGCTCCGCCCCACCTCGGCGTCGCGGAAGCGCTCCCGGTGGTGGCACGACGATCGTCGCGCCGCGACGACACCGGGCGCCCGACCACCGCCGATACCCGCCCCGGAACGGCAACGGCGGATACAGTGCGAAGCAGCGGAACAGGACCGAACCCCGCGCCACGGCGCGGACCGAAGTCGAACCCCGTGCCGGGACGCGGACAGGGCACGCATACCTTGCCGCGGGACGGCGACAACATGAAGGGACCGCGGCGCGACGAGCTCCTCGACGGCGCACCGCGGTAGCGCGACGGTCGCGACGCGGCCGAGAACCCGACGGCGAAAGCATGGAGAGGCACCGCTATGGACCCGCGGGACCGAGCCGACGAAACACTTGCTCGTGCGCGGGCACGGGGCGCGTTCGTCGTGACACCGGACAGCGCCACCTCGCCGATGGACGCCTCGACGACCGTGCGGATCCCGCGCACCGTGATCGCCGCCGCCGACCACGCGCAGGTCGACGCGGACGCGACGACGGCGATCCCGCAGCCCACGTCGCAGCAGCAGCCCCCGCAGCAGCACGGATCCCAGCAGCAGGCGGCCCGGCCGCAGCAGCAGCGCGCCGAGCAGCGGCCGCAGCAGACCGGGCAGCAGGGGCAGGCCCGGCAGGGCGCTCAGCAGCAGTCGGGGCAGCAGTCTGGGCAGCCGCAGAACCGGCCGCAGCAGGGCGGTGACCAGCAGGGCAGGCCGCAGTCCGGGCAGCAGTCGGGGCAGCAGCCCCCGCAGCAGGGCGGACAGCAGCAGGGCCAGCAGCAGAGCGGCCAGCAGCAACAGCAGGGCGGGCAGCAGGGCCAGCAGCAGAGCGGCCGGAACGACCCGTACGGCTGGCCCGAGGAGGACTTCGGCCAGCAGCTGCCGCCGAACCCGTACCAAGCGCAGCGCACCGAGGGCCAGTTCGGCCCGCTCGGCTCCCGCGCGGCCCGCCAGCAGTACTAGCCGCGGCTCGACGGGCGGCGCGGAGCTCCCCCCCCCCCGCCCGGCTACTTCCCGCGCGCCCGCACTTCCAGCCGTGCCCGCACCGCCAGCGCGGCCCGCAGCGCCAGCCGCAGCGGCGCCCACACCGCGCCCCGGTGCCGGTCCGCGAGGTATCGGTAGGCGCTGCGGTGGTGCTCCACCAGCATCTTCGCCGGTGCGCTGGAGGTGGCGTGCCCGCCGATGTGCGTGATCCGCGCGCTGGGCACGAACACGTTCAGCCAGCCCTTGCGGGCGAGCCGGTCCCCCAGGTCCACGTCTTCGAAGTACATGAAGTAGCGCGGGTCGAAGCCGTCGATGCCGTCGAACGCCTCGCGGCGCAGCAGCAGGCAGGAGCCGGACAGCCAGCCCGCGGTGCGCTCTTCGACGACCGCCTCGGACTGCCGGTAGGCGCGGGTCCACGGGTTGCCCGGCCAGATCCGGCCGAGCACCGCGTGCCCCGCTCCCCGTCCCAGCGAGGGCAGCAGCCGCGCGGACGGGTAGACGGTGCCGTCGGGCTCGTTGATCAGCGGGCCGAAGGCACCACCGCGCGGCCAGCGCTCGGCCGCGGCCAGCAGTTCGTCCAGCGCACCCGGCGCCCATTCGACGTCGGCGTTGCTGATCACCACCCAGCCGTACTCCTCGCCGAGCGCCGCCACCCCGCGGTTCGCTCCCCCGCCGTAGCCGAGGTTCGCCCCGGTCGGCAGGAATTCGACCTCGGAGCGGGTCTCGGCGGCGCGTTCCGGTTCCCCGTCCGTCGACCCGTTGTCGGCCAGGACCACCCGCACCGGGCGTTCGGTGGCAGCGCGGATCGAGTCGAGGTTGCGGTCGAGGGTCTCGCCGGGCGAGTAGGTCACGATGACGATGGCGAGCTCGTCGCCATGGCTGCGGGAAGAGGCGGTCACGCCCGGACATTCTGCCGAACGGTGCTCGGCGGCCGCGGGGCGGTGAGGCCCCGTCAGCGGCTGCGGCGGTGCAGGTGGTGCGCACGGGAGTAGGCCTCGCGGTGCTGCGCCGCGCACGCGGCCCAGGTGAACTCCTTGGCGCGGCGCTGCGCGGCGGCCGACAGCGCGGCGCGGCGGGCCGGGTCGTCGAGCAGCCCGGTGAGCCCGGTGGCGATCTCGGCGGGCCGCACCCCGCAGTAGGCGACGGCGTCTCCGCCGACCTCGGGCAGGCTGAGCCGTCCGGTGGTGAGCACCGCCGCGCCGCAGGCCATCGCCTCCAGCACGGGCAGCCCGAAGCCCTCGCCGATGCTCGGGTACGCGACGACGTGCGCGCCACCGAGGAAACCGGGTAACTCGGCGAACGGCACGTAGCCGGCGCGGATCACCCGCACGCGGTGCGGCACCGCCTCCAGCGCCCGCTCGACCCTGGTGTCCCAGCCGGGCTGACCGGCCAGCACCAGCGCCGGGTCGTCGGAGCGGCCGCGGCCGGCCATCGTGAAGCCCTTGATCAGCGCGGGCACGTTCTTGCGCGGTTCGAGGGCGCCGAGGAACGCCACGTACGGCTGGTCGTGCAGGCCCAGCCGGTCCCGCACGGCCGCGATCTCCGGGGGCGACGGCGGGTGGAAGTGCTCGGGGTCGACGCCGTGGTACATCACGTGCATCGCCGAGCGGTCGGCCCCGGCGCTGCGGGCGAGCTCGTCGGCGGTGGCTTCGCTCGGCACCACGCACAGGGTGGCGCGGCGCAGCGCGGCCTTCGTCCAGGAGCGGAAGAAGCGGGCCTTCACCGGTGAGTGCAGCGCCGGGTCGGTGAAGAACGTGGCGTCGTGCAGCGTGACCACCGACGCCGCCGGGTTCGCCAGCGGCGTCGTGTAGTGCGGCGAGTGCAGCACCTGCGCGCCGAGCCTGCGCACCAGCCGGGGCAGCGTCGTCTGCTCCCAGGTGAGGCGGGCGGTGCGGGTCGCGACGGCCTCCGCCGCGGGGATGATCCGGCTGTTCGGGGCGAGCCTGCCGTACAGCGCGGCGTCCCGCGGCTGGCAGGCGACGCTCAGCTGCGCGCCGTCCTGGTCGAGCGCGGCCAACAAGGAATCCACGTAGCGACCGACGCCACCGCGGTCCGCGGGGACGGCGGTGGCGTCGACGAGGAGCTGCGGCTCGCCTCTGTGCACGCGTGCAGCGTACGGGGGTGCCGGTGCGGATCGTGGGGGGTTCCGCAAATCACGCCTCGAGGTGCGCCCGCCACACCTGCTCGGCCGCGCGCCGCCAGCCGAACAGCTCGGCGCGGCGCGGACCGGCCGCCGACATCCGGGCGCGCTGGTCCGGGTCGTCGACGACGATGCGCAGCGCGCGGGCCAGCGCGCGCGGGTCGGCGCGGCGCGCGGTGAGCCCGGCCGACCCGGCGACCTCCAGCAGGGCGGGAGCGTCGGAGTGCACCACGGGGGTGCCCAGCGCCATCGCCTCCAGCACCGGCAGACCGAAGCCCTCGGCGAGGCTCGGCGCCACCAGGGCCGTCGCCCGCCGCAGCAGCACGGCGAGCTCGGCGTCGCCGATGTCGCGCAGCACCCGCACCCGCCCGGCGGGCAGGCCGTGCCGTTCGGCCAAGCGCACCGGGTCGACCCCGCCCCAGCCCGGCGCACCGACCAGCAGCAGCGGCAGGTCAGGTGCCTCCGGCCGGGCCAGCGCCTCGATCAGGTGCGCGTGGCCCTTGCGGGGTTCGAAGGTGCCGACGGTCAGCAGGTACCGGGACGGGAGGCTCGCGGCGGCGGTGCGCGCCCGGTCCGGGTCGGGCTCGGCCAGCAGCGCTCCGGGCACCCCTTCGCCGATCACCCGCACGTCGACGCGCAGCGCGACGCGGGTGGCGAGGTCGGCGGCGACGGCCTCGGTGGGCACCACGATCGCGTCGGCGTCGCGGGCGGCGCGGGCGATGGCGCGGCGGTGCCAGGCGACGCCGCGCGGGGTGAGCGTCTCCGGGTGGGTCCAGGGCACGGTGTCGTGCACCGTCACCACCAGGCCGCGGCCGCGCTTGCGAGCCGGGGCCAGCGGGGTCATGGCGTGCACCGAGTCGCCGCCCGGCCACGGCGGCAGGCCGCGCTCCCAGGCCGCGGTGAGGGCGCGGCGCGGCAGCGGCAGCACCGCCGGGGGGCGCACCCCGTCCACCGCGGCGCGGGCGGGATCGGCGCCGCGGCTGATCGCGCTGCGCACCTCCCAGCCCGCGGGGGCGGTGGCGGCGAGCGCGGCGAGCAGTTCGCGGGTGTAGCGGCCCGTTCCGCCCGGCACCGGGGCGACCAGCTGCTCGGCGATCACGACCAACTCGGGCACCTCATCACCTCTCCGGTTCGCGGGCGGCGGCCACCTGCACGCCGAGCAGAACCCTACGCTGCGAATTCACCGGTACCGCCGGGAAGCGCGGTGCCGTCACCTAGGGTTCGGGGCCGGACGCGGAACGGAGGCGGTGTGCGGAGCACGGTCGTGGTCGTGACCTGGCGCGGGCGGCGGCACCTGACCGCCTGCCTGGACGCGGTCGCCGCACTGAACCGTCCACATCGGACGCTGGTGGTGGACAACGCCTCCGACGACGGCACCGCCGAGCTGATCGCCCGGCACCCGTCCCGGCCGGAGGTGCTGCGGCTGCGGCGCAACCTCGGCTACGCGGGCGGCATCGCGGCGGCGCTGCCGCGGATCGGCACCCCGTTCGTGGCCTGGCTCAACGACGACGCCGCACCCGAACCGGGCTGGCTCGCCGCGCTGGAGGACGCGCTCGACGCGGACCGCGGGGCGTGGGCGGCGGCCTCCGTGCTGCGCACCCCGGACGGGGCGGTGCAGTCCGCCGGAGTGCGGTTGAGCGGTGATGGGCACGGGGTCGATTCGGTCGGTGGGGTTCCTCCGGTCGGTGGGGGCGGTCCGGCGGACTGCAC
>NZ_JAIUKB010000130.1:0-40112 GCF_020176785.1 Saccharopolyspora sp. 6V
GCATGTGGGCGGGCGGGCACCGGCGGCTGGTGGCGAGCCTGGCCGCGCAGGTCGACCAGCTGCGGGTGGAGCGGGAGCTGCGCGCGGAACAGGCGCGGTTGACCGAGCGCGGCCGGGTCGCGGCCGAGCTGCACGACTCGCTGGCGCACTCGTTGAGCGTGCTGGCGCTGCACACCGGCGCGCTGCAACGGCATTCGGCCGAGCTGCCCCCGCAGGTCGCGGACCGCATCGACCTGCTGCGGGTGACGTCGACGGAGGCGCTGCGCGACCTGCGGGACGTGCTGGCGGGACTGCGCTCGCCGGACGGCGGCGGGGTTCCGGAGCCGCGCCGGATGCGTGATCTGGAGGCGCTTTTCGCGGAGGCGCGGGCGGCCGGGCAGCCGGTGGCGGCCGAGGTCTCCGGTGACGCGGCGGAGCTGCCGTTCAGCCACCGGCTGGCCATCTACCGGCTGGTGCAGGAAGCGCTGACGAACGCGCGCAAGCACGCACCGGGCTCGGCCGTGCGGGTGCGAGTCCGGCACGGTCCGCCGGAGTCCACCGTGGACGTGGAGAACGACGTGGGCGCGCCGGTGGAGCGGGACTCGCCCAGCGGCTACGGCCTGGTGGGGCTGGCCGAACGGGTCGACGCGCTGCACGGCACCCTGGAACACGGCCCTTCGGGCACCGGCGGCTGGCGGCTGTCGGCGCGCATCCCGGCACCCGCCCACTCCTCGGGAGCAGCATGATCCGCACGCTGATCGTGGACGACGACACGCTGGTCCGCCTGGCGCTCGCCGACATCCTCACCGACGCACCGGGGATCACCGTGGTCGGGCAGGCCGGGGACGGGCTGAGCGCGGTCCGGGAGGCCGCGACCGGCCAGGTCGACGTGGTGCTGATGGACGTGCGGATGCCGGAGCTGGACGGCATCCAGGCCACCGAGCGCCTGCGCGCGCTGCCGAACCCGCCGCAGGTCGTCACGCTCACCACCTTCGACCTCGACGAGTACGTGTACGGCTCGCTGACCGCGGGTGCCGCCGGGTTCCTGCTCAAGGACAGCGAACCCGCCGAGATCGTGCGCGCCGTGCAGGTCGTCGCGAGCGGGCAGGCGATGCTGCACCCGGCGGCGGCGCGGCGGCTCGTCGACCACTACCACCGGGGCAGCGGACCCGATTCCGCCGCGGCGCGCGCGAAGATCGAACGCCTCACCCCACGGGAGCGGGACGTGCTCGGCCGGTTGGCGACGGGCGACGGCAACGCCGAGATCGCGAGCGCGCTCGGCATGCGGGAGAGCACGGTGAAGGCGCACGTGAGCCGCATCCTCGCCGCGCTCGACGTGGGCAACCGGGTGCAGGCCGCCCTCTGCGCCTGGGCGGCCGACCAGTCCGGCTGACGGAGCCGCGAACCTCCTGCCGCGGCGGCGGATCCCGCTGCCGCCACGCCAGTTCTCCTGCGGTGAAACAGCTTTGAAGGCGGACTGAAACCACCGCCCCCTAGCGTCGGTCGCGTTGGGCCTCCGACGGATTGGGAGCGGTCGATGCAGCACTCGGATGTTCCGGTCATCTACCCGGACGTGGACGTGATCCGGCGAATCCAGGAACTCGTGGTCCTGTGCTCGCTGCTGCCGCCGGACGGCAAGCTGCGCGAGGTGCTGCAGCTCGCCCTCGCGCTGAACGAGGAGCCCACCTTGGCCCGGCTCACGCCGGTCACCGACCTGCACCCCTTCGCGACCCACAAGTGGCTGGAGCAGCTGTGGTCGCCGGAGGGACTACCGGAGCAGGAGAAGGAGGTCGTCGCCTGGCAGAACGAGAACGACAACATGGGCCGAGCGCTCGTGGAGTTGAAGAACGCGGAGGCGCAGCTGGGTTTCGCCCTCGTGGCGCAGCTGCCCGCCGAGAAGTCCGAATGATCCGAACGCACACCAGCATCCAGGAGGAGATCATGTCCGACACCATTCTTCGCCAAGCCGTCATCGACGCCGAGTTCCGCTCCGCGCTCATCGCGGACCCCGCCGCCTTCGGCGTGGAGCCTGCCGAGCTGCCCGACGCGGTCGAGGCCGTCGACCAGGAGTCCCTGGACTTCTGGACCAAGGGGATCGCGGCCAACGAGGTCGTCGCCTGCGCCAGCACCTGCAGCGCCGGCCCGTTCACGTTCGCGTGCGACGGCTCGACCAAGTGAGCTGAGCATCGACGCGGTGAGCCTTCGGGCTCGCCGCGTTCCTCGCCCACCACCGACCGGGGACAGGTGTTGATGCAGACCGACCGAGCACTCGATCTGGCCGCCCGCGCGAGCAACCTGGACGAGCGGTTGCACGTCGTCACCGCGCTGCGCGACTCGGGGCGGCCGCTCGCGGCGGCGCCGCCCGACGCGGTCGAGCGGTGGCGGCTGGACCGCGTCGCCGGACGGCTCGCCGGGAAGTTCGCGCAGGAGGCCGAGAACCGGGCGCGGCCCGCCCGGCACACCGCCGAGGAGCTCGCCGCGGTGCTCACCGCCTACCGCGCCGTCGAATTGGACCCGGCCGGCCCCGGCCCCCCGGAGCTGCTGGAGGAGCTGCACGCGGCCTGGTTGCCGACCTACCGCGACGCGGTGCTCGGCTGGGACCCGGCGCACTCCGACCCGCACGCGACGTGGCGGGAGACCGACGTCTACTACGGCGAGCTGGCCACCGCCTGCGAACCGTTCCTGGTGGAACTGGGGCGCAGGCTGGAGAAGGTGCGCGCGGAGCTGCCGGAGTCGATCGGGCCGGACCTGGTCGACGACCTCCAGCGCCACCTGCACGGGCGGTTCGCGCTGGCGCTGGCCTGGGTGGTGGAGGCCGAGGCGAACCTGCACCGGGCGCGGCGCGGGATCGACCGGGAGCGGGCGGGCGAGGACGACTACCTCGCCTACCTGGACGCGACGTTCGCCGATTCCGCCGCCTACCACGAGTTCTTCCTGGAGTACCCGGTGCTGGGGCGCTGGCTGGCCCACCTGACCGGGCTGATCGGCGACTACGGCGCGGACCTGCTGCGCAACCTGGCGGCCGACGCGGCGCGGCTCGGGCCGGAGTTGTTCGGCCGGTCGATCGTCGCGTTCCGCTCGCTGCGGCTCGGCACCGGCGACTACCACGCGGGCGGGCGCAGCGTCGCGGTGGTGACCGCCGAGCTCGACGACGGCGGGACCGGGACGTTCTACTGCAAGCCGCGCTGCCTGCGTTCCGAGGCGGGGGTGCAGGCCGTGCTGGACCGGTTGCGCGAGCGGGGTGTCGTGGAGTTCGCCTCCCGGCCCGTGCTGGTGCGCGACGGCTACGGCTACGAGGCCGCGATCCCCACCGGGCGCAACGAGACCGGCACCGCCGAAGCGGCCGCGCACGTGTACCGGGAGCTCGGCGGCCACCTGGCCCTGTTCTACGTACTCGGCGGCAGCGACCTGCACTTCGAGAACATCATCGTCGCCGACGGCCACGTCCACGTGTGCGACGGGGAGACGGTGTTCGACGCGTCGCCGCTGGGCCGCGGCGGCAGCGGAACGGTGCAGGACTCGGTGTTCAAGACGGGCCTGCTGGAGTGGCCGCGCGCCGAAACCGCGGACGGCCCGGAGCAGATGCGGCTGAGCGGGTGCACCGGCGGCGAGAGCTACGAGATCCCGATGCCGGTGCCGCAGATCGTCGGCGGGCGTCTCGGCTTCGGCGCGGCGGTGCGGAACCGGTCGGGCGTGCGGGTGGAGCTCGACGCCACCAACCGGGTCTTCCTGCACGGGGAGCTCGTCCACCCGCAGGACCACCTGGAGTCCATCGTGGACGGTTTCGACCGGGTGCACGAGTGGCTGGAGCGCAACGCCGACGAGGCGGTCGCCCTGGTCTCGGAGGCGTTCCGCGGCGCCTCCGCCCGGTTCCTGAACTGGAGCACCCAGATCTACGCGCAGCTGATCGCGTCCGCGCGGCACCCGAAGTGCCTGGCCGACCCGCTGGAGGTCGACCTGCTGCTGAACACGGTGCGCACCTTCCCCCGCGAATGGGACCGCGACGCCGTGCTCTCGGCGCGGGAGACGGCGTCGATGTGGCGGCTGGACGTGCCGATCTTCACCGTCGAGGTGGGCGACGACCACCTCGTGCACGACCGCGCGGAACGGCTGCCGACCGCGCTGGACGGTTCCCCGCTGGAGCGCGCCGCGGAGCGGATCCGCTCGCTCACCGCGAAGAACCGCGCGCAGCAGGCCCGCTACATCGCCGCCAGCCTGTCGAGCGACGAGATCAGCAGCCCCGCGTTCGTGGCCACCGCGCTGGACTACGCGGTGCGGGTCGGCGAGCGGTTGTGCTCGATGGAGCTGGAACCGCCGGCTCCGGCGCCGTGGAAGTCGTTCGGTCGGGTCGACGGCGTGCTGGAGTCCGTCGACATCGACGCGGACCTCTACACCGGCACCGCGGGGGTGGCGCTGTTCCTCGCCTACCTGGACGACGTGGTGCCGCGCCCCGAGTTCCGGCGGGCCGCGCGGCGCGCGCTGCGGCACGTCCTCGACACCCCGCCGCAGCGCACCGGAGCGTTCGCCGACGTCGGCGGGCGGCTGTACCTGCTCACCCACCTGCACCGGTTGTGGGGCGAGCAGGAACTGGTGGACGAGGCCGTGCGGGCGTGCGACGGCCTGGCCGAGCTCATCGACGCCGACACCCACCTGGACCTGCTGCACGGGGCCGCCGGGATGATCCCGGTGCTGCTGGCGCTGGAACCGCTGCTCGGGGATCAGGCGCTGGACCTGGCGCACCGCTGCGCGGACCACCTGCTGCGGCGCGCCCGCGATCGGGACGGCGCGGTGAGCTGGCCGTCCAACACCCCGGAACACGCCCGGGACGACATGACCGGGTTCGCGCACGGCGCCGCCGGGATCGGCTGGGCGCTGGTCCTGCTGGGCACCCGCACCGGCCGGGACGAGTGCGTCGCGGCGGGCAGGAGCGCCTTCGCCTACGAGGCGCGGCACTTCGACCTCGACGAGCAGGACTGGTACGACCTGCGCTACGACACGGGTCAGGTCGCGAAGAACGGCCACCACTACTCCAACGCGTGGTGCAACGGGGCCGCCGGGATCGGGTTGAGCCGCATCGCCGCCTGGTCGTTGCTGGGCGCGGACGACGAGGAGCTGCTGCGGGAGGCGCGGCACGCGCTGGGGGCGACCGTGCGCAACTTCTCCCGGCTGAAGAACCACACGCTGTGCCACGGCACCTCCGGCAACTCGGAGCTGCTGCTGCGCTACGCGCTGCTGCGCGACGAACCCGCGTTCCGGCTGGAGGCGAACGTGCAGGTGCGCGAGATGTGGCGCTCGCTGGACGACGCCGAGCACGGCCTCGGCGAGCAGAGCGCCGACTTCTTCCCCGGGCTGATGATGGGGATCTCCGGCTACGGCATGCACTTCCTGCGGCTCGCGCACCCGGAACGGGTGCCCTCGGTGCTGATGCTCGACCCGCCGCGACCGTGAGCACCGCCCTCCGCTTCCCCGAACCTCCCGCCCCACCACCGAATCCCGGCATCCCAGCGACCCGGCGGGCAGCGACCCGCCACCCGCACCGGACGAAGGAGACCGCCATGACCGTCGAAGCCTGCAAGAGCTTCCTGCACGCGACCAGGCAGCAGCCGGAACTCGGCCAGCAGCTCAAGGCCGTCACCGGGATGGAGGAGATGATCGCGCTCGGCGGCAGGCACGGGTTCGACTTCACCGCCCAGGAACTGGCCGCGGGATCCGCCGAGCTCGGCGCGGAGACCACGCCCGAACCGGCCGCCGACGAACCGGCGCCCCCGCGGGGAACGGCCTTCTACCACCACGAGTACGACCTGGCGGACGTGCCGGAGCTGGCGCCGCTGATCGACGAGCTGCCGCTGCTGAAGGTCCGTCCCCCGGTGGACCTGGCGGCGTTCCGCGCCCGGTTCCGCGCCGACGACCTGGAATCGACCTCGAAGTCCCCGTCCGATCCCGAGTTCCAGGAGTGGAACCGCCGGATGATGGCCGCGCACTGGCAGGACCCGGCCGGCGGTGGCGCGCGGCGGGACTTCCACCTGGTGAACCTGGACGAGCACGTCGAGCACCCCGGCTACCCCGCGTACTTCGCCGCCAAGACGCGGGCGATCCGGTTGCTGGAAGGCGTGTTCGGCGACGAGATCCGGTTGTCCGGCTCGATGTGGTACCCGCCGAACAGCTACCGGCTGTGGCACACCAACGAGAACCAGCCGGGCTGGCGGATGTACGTGGTGGACCTCGACGACGACTTCCCCGAAGGCGGCGGCACCTCCTTCTTCCGCTACCAGAACCCGGGCACCGGCGAGATCGTGACGCTGCCGGAGCGCCGGAGGATCGTGCGGTTCTTCAAGGCCGAGCAGGACCCGGCGAGGTTGTTCTGGCACTGCATCGTGAACCCGACCGAACGGCACCGCTGGAGCTTCGGCTTCGTGGTGCCGGAGGACTGGCAGGACCACCTGGGCAGCCTGCGCGCCGCGTGACGGGATCGCCGCACACCCCGGCCGTTCGACAGCAGCGAGGAGCACCCGTGCGACGACTCCGGCGAGGCGACGACCACCACCGCCCCGAGGACGCACCCGCGATCGTGGCCCGCGACGTGCACAAGTCCTACCGCGGGACGCACGCGGTGCGCGGCGTCGACATCACCGTGGCCCGCGGCGAGACGTTCGGCTTCCTCGGGCCGAACGGCGCGGGCAAGTCCACCACGATCGCGATGATGTGCACCTTGGCGCTGCCCGATGCGGGGCGCATCGAGATCGCCGGGTACGACGTGGTGCGCGACGCGCACCAGGTGCGGCGCAGGCTCGGCCTGGTGTTCCAGGAATCGACGCTCGACCCGGACCTGACCACCGCGGAGAACCTGGGTTTCCACGCCGACCTGTACGCGATGCCCCGGGCGCTGGTCGCCGAGCGCGTCGACTCGATGCTCGACCTGGTCGGGTTGCGGGAGCGGCGCGCGGACCGGGTCGCGACGTTCTCCGGCGGGATGCGGCGGCGGCTGGAGATCGCGCGCGGCCTGCTGCACCGGCCGAGCGTGCTGTTCCTCGACGAGCCGACCGTGGGCCTCGATCCGCAGACCCGCGCGGAGATCTGGACCTACCTGCACCGGATCGCCGAGCAGGAGGAGACCACGGTCTTCCTCACCACGCACTACCTCGACGAGGCGGAGCGGTGCGACCGGATCGCGATCATCGACGCGGGCCGGATCGTCGCGCAGGGCACCCCGGCGGAGCTCAAGTCGGTGATCGGCGCGGACCGCATCGCGCTGCACACCGGCGACGACGACGCGGCCGTGCGGGTGCTGCGCGAGCGCTTCGACCTGGAGGCCACCACCGCGGACGGCGGCGTGCAGGTGCAGGTGTCCGACGGGGCGCGGTTCGTGCCGGTGCTCTGCTCCGGCCTGGACGTGCCGATCTTCGAGGTGACGGTGACCCGGCCGAGCCTGGACGAGGTGTTCCTGCACTACACCGGCCGCGCCATCCGGGACGTCCCCGGCGTGCCCGCCCCCTGATCCCCACGGCCGTTGAGGAGACCGCGTGACCAGCACCGCACCGCCCCGGACCGCAGCACCGTCCGAACAGGACGCCGAACGGAGCGGCCGGCTCGCGCGGGAGTGGCGGGCCGGGAGCATGGTGTGGCGCCGGGAACTGCTGCACTTCCTGCGGGACCGCACCCGGGTCGCGGTGTCGCTGCTGCCGCCGTTCCTGTTCCTGTACGTGCTCGGCATCGGCCTGTCCCGGCTGCTCGCCGACGGGGCGGGCGGGGCGCGGACGGCGGAGGACTACCTGGTGTTCCTGTTCCCCGGTGTGCTGGTGATGGCGGCGCAGGCGCCGGCGATCTCGGTGGGGGCGTCGATCGTGTGGGACCGGCAGACCGGGTTCATGCGGGAGATGCTGGCGGCGCCGGTGTTCCGCGGCACGCTGCTGCTCGGCAAGTGCCTCGGCGGTGCGACGGTGGCGACGGCGCAGAGCGCGGTCGTGCTGCTCACCGCCGGGCTGGTCGGAGTGCCCTACGACCCGGTGCTGTTCGCGGTGCTGCTGGCCGAGATCGCGATCGCCGCGCTGTCGCTGACGGTGCTCGCCGCCGGGGTGGCCGTGGCGATCAAGCGGGTGCAGACGTTCAACACCGTGCTGTCCGTGCTGATCACACCGCTGGTGTTCCTGTCCGGGATGATGTTCCCGATCAGCGCGATGCCCGGGTGGATGGTGGCGTTGACGGTGGTGAACCCGCTGACCTACGCGGTGGACGCGATGCGCCACGCCGTCCTCGGGCGGCTCGGGCAGGAGCACTCCTCGGTGATCTTCTCGCCGGTGGAGTGGGCGGGCTGGGAAGTCCCGCCACCGGTGGAGATCGCCGTGGTGCTCGGGTTCTCGGTGCTGGCGCTGGTCGCCATCAGCCGCCGGTTCGCGCGCACCGGCTGACCGGAGGTTGACGTCCACGCCCGCCGTCGGCTTGGGTGACCGGGGACCGACGTCGAGCGGAGGGGGCCGCGTTGCCGGACGCCGCAGCACTGGCCCTGTACGCCGTGACGCTCGTGTTCACCGGTTGGGCGATGCACCTGATCCAGCGACTGAGCTCGCGCGGAACGTTGCGCCGCAACCACTTCGTCGGCATCCGGACGCGGGCGACGCAAGCCTCGGACGCCGCGTGGGCGGCGGGGCACCGAGCCGCGGAGCCGCGGCTGCTGCAGGCGGCGCGCACCGGTTACGCCGCCGGACTGCTCACCGCGGTGATCACGATCGCGCACGTCCAGGGCGTCCTCCCGCTGCCGGTGGCGCTGGTGGCGCCGAACGCGGGTCTGGTGCTGCTGCTGGTGTTCGCGCTGCACGGCACGGTGCTCGCGAACCGGGCCGC
Source organism: Saccharopolyspora sp. 6V (assembly GCF_020176785.1). Taxonomy (NCBI): domain Bacteria; kingdom Bacillati; phylum Actinomycetota; class Actinomycetes; order Pseudonocardiales; family Pseudonocardiaceae; genus Saccharopolyspora; species Saccharopolyspora sp. 6V. The sequence continues at coordinate 8,818 of NZ_JAIUKB010000130.1, forward strand.
ACGGGCGGCCGACGGCGACTAGCTCCGCGCCGGGGGCGGCAGGCGTCGGCGCGCGTCCAGCCCGACGAACATGTCCCGGTGCAACGCGGTGACGTGGCGGTGCGCGACGTCGGCGGCGGCCGCGGCGTCGCGGGCGCGCAGGGCGGCGACGAGCTCGTGGTGCTCCCGGTTCGACTCGCGCAGCTGCTCCATCGGGTAGGGCAGGTAGTAGCGGTACAGGTCGCGCAGCACCGGCTCGTAGTCCGCGGCGGCGGCGGGGACGCCGGTGGCGGCGGCGACGGTGCGGTGGAAGACCTCGTCGAGCCGGTGGAACTCCGCCCAGTCCGCGGCCCGCTCCATCCGCTCGGCGAGTTCCTGGAGCTCGGCGAGCCGGTCGGCGTCGGCGGCGCGCGCCGCCAGGTGGGCGAGGCCGCACTCCAGCACCAGCCGCTGGTCGACCAGCCGGTGGACCTCGTCGGCAGCGGCCCGGTAGCCGTCGGTCTCGCGGACGGCGCTGCGGGCCGGTTCCGCCACGACGCGGGTACCACCGCCCCGGCCCGGTCGCCGTTCCAGCACGCCGTCCCGGCCCAGCGCGACCAGCGCCCGCCGCACCGTGATCTGGGACACGTCGAGGGCGGCGGCGATCGCGGCGTTGCCCGGCAGCCACTCCCCCGGCGCGAGCAGCCCGAGGTCGACGGCGAGGGAGATCCGGGCGCGCACCGTGTCCACGGCGGACAGCCTGCGGATTCCGGACAGCGCGGGCGAGGCCAGCGCCGCGCCGGGATCCGCGGTCTCGTCCGGGTCAGAACTCGCCATGAACCACAGCGTAATCGCACGTCAAGCACAAAGTGGTCAAATTGAGCACTCTTGCCCGCGGGGCGGGGGCTGACCTATTTTCTTCCAGTCGTCCCGGCCACCGTCCATCGGCGCCGCTCCGCCACCCGGAAACGAGATCCGATGCCCCGACCACTGCCGCTCGCGCTGGCGCAGGAACCGCCGCTGCCCGCGACCGCGCCCCCGGACGAGTTCACCGCCCAGGTCGAGGCGCTGCTCGCCGAGCACCCCGGGACCCGGCTGGTGGCCTACCCGGAGCTGCACCTGTGCGGCGTCACCGGCCCGGACCGCGACGCGGAGCTCGCCGACGCCGCCGAACCGCTGCACGGCCCCCGCACCCGGCGGCTCGCCGAGCTCGCCGGGGACCTCGGCGTGTGGCTCGCGCCCGGCACCGTCTGCGAACGCGGCGAGGGCGGGGAACTGTTCAACACGGCGCTGGTGTTCTCGCCCGCGGGCGAACTGGTCTCCTGGTACCGCAAGGTCTTCCCGTGGCGGCCCTACGAGCCCTACGACCCCGGCGACCGGTTCGTCGTGTTCGACGCCCCCGGGATCGGCCGGATCGGGTTCAGCATCTGCTACGACGCCTGGTTCCCCGAAGTGGCGCGGCACCTGGCATGGATGGGCGCCGAACTCGTGCTCAACCCGGTGCAGACCACCACCCCGGACCGGGCGCAGGAACTGGTGCTGGCCCGGGCGAACGCCATCACCAACCAGGTCTTCGTGGCGAGCGTCAACGCCGCCGCCCCCGTCGGCACCGGCGACGGCCTGCTCGTCGGCCCGGAAGGGCAGGTGCTCGCGCACGCCGAAGGCAGCGCCTCCGGCGCGCTCGCCGCGACGGTCGACCTGGACGAGGTGCGGCGGGTGCGGACCGAGGGCACCGCGGGCCTCAACCGCGTCTGGGACCAGTTCACCGCCGACGACTCCCCCGTCGCGCTGCCGCTCTACGACGGCCGCATCGACCCGCACCGCTGGCACCCCGCGGCGCACGACTAGGAGCAACGCACATGCCCGGAAACGCACCGGTCCTGAACCGGTCGCTGCGACTGCACTCGGTCGTGCTGTTCGGCGTCGCCTACATGGCGCCGATGATCGTGCTCGGCACCTTCGGCGTCGTCGCCGAGGAGACCAGCGGATCGGTGCCGACCGCGTACCTGCTGGCGATGGTGGCGATGCTGTTCACCGCGCACAGCTACGGGAAGATGGCCGCCGCCTTCCCGGTCGCCGGGTCCGCCTACACCTACGCCCGGCGCACGCTCGACTCCCGCGCCGGGTTCCTGGTGGGCTGGGTGGTGCTGCTGGACTACTTCTTCCTGCCGATGGTGATCTGGCTGCTCGGCGCCACCTACCTGCGCGCGCAGTTCCCGGACGTGCCGTTCTGGCTGTGGATCGTGCTGTTCATCGCCGCCACCACGGCGCTGAACGTGCTGGGGATCAAAGTCGCGGACAAGACGAACTCGGTGCTGATGTCGTTCCAGGTGCTGGTGATCGCGATCTTCGTGGTGCTGTCGCTGCGGCACGTGTTCACCACCACCGGGGCAGGCGCGCTGCTGGGCGCGGAACCGTTCCTGAACCCGAGCACCACCGCGGCGGGCGTGTCGGCGGGAGCCGCGCTGGCCGCGTACTCGTTCCTCGGGTTCGACGCCGTCACCACGCTCACCGAGGAGACGGTGGAACCGCGGCGCACCATGCCGCGCGCGATCCTGCTCATCACGCTGATCGGCGGCGGCATCTTCGTCGTCGTCTCCTGGGCGACGCAGCTGGCGCACCCCGGTGCCGCGTTCGCCGATCCGGACTCCGCGGTGTTCGAGATCGCCCGCACCATCGCGGGGGACGCGGTCGCCGCGCTGCTGCTGGCCGGGTTGATCGTCGCCCAGTTCGCCTCGGGGCTCGCCGCGCAGGCCGGGGCGGCGCGGCTGCTGTTCGCGATGGGCCGGGACGACGTGCTGCCGCGCAGGCTGTTCGGCCGGGTGCACCCGAAGTTCCGGACGCCCGCGGTGAACATCGCGCTGACCGGCGCGATCGGGCTGATCGCCATGTTCCTCGACGTGTCCACGTCCACCTCGTTCATCAACTTCGGCGCGTTCGTCGCGTTCACCTCGGTGAACCTGAGCGTGATCGGGCTGTTCGTGCGGCGGCGCAAGGCCGGCGAGGCGCCGTCCCCGTGGACGTTCCTGCTGCTGCCCGCGATCGGCGCGCTGATCGACCTGTGGCTGCTGGTGAACCTGGACCCGGCGGCGCTGCTGCTCGGCGGCTGCTGGCTGGTGCTCGGCGTCGGCTACCTCGCCTACCGCACCCGCCTGTTCCGCGATCCGCCGCCCGAGATGCAGCCGGAGGACCCGTCCCCCGCGCCCGCCGGAGCGTCCTGACGACTGCCGGTCGCCGAGGTGCCGGGATCATGGGGTGATGGGCTTCGACTCCGCACCCGAGCTGGTCTGGTACGCGAGCTACGGCTCGAACATGCACGCCGACCGGTTCCGGCACTACCTGGAAGGCGGCACGCCGCCGGGTGGCCGCCGCGCCTGCCCGGGGTGCCGCGATCCGCGCCCGCCGCGGCGCACCACCGGGCACCGGGTGCCGGGCGGCGTGTACTTCGCCACCGAGTCGCGGGTGTGGGGCGGCGGCCGCGCGTTCCTCGATCCGGAGCTGCCCGGTTCGGCGGCGTTGCGCGGCTACCTGGTGACGCCCGGGCAGTTCGCGGACGTCGTGGCCCAGGAGATGTACCGGGAGCCGGGCGGCGACCTGGATCTGCGAGAGGTGCTGCGCACCGGGCGGCAGGTGCTCGGACCGGGCCGCTACGAGACGCTGCTGCACGTCGGCGAGCGGGACGGGCACCCGGTGCTGACCTTCACCGCGCCGTGGTCCGCGGCGGAGGTGCCGCTGCTGGCGCCGTCGGCGGAGTACCTGCGGATGCTGCTCGGCGGGCTGCGCGCCGGCCAGGGCTGGGATGTGCGCACCACGGCCGAGCACCTGGCGCGACTGCCCGGCGCCCGCGGGGCCTGGAGCGCGGCGGACATCGCCCGGCTCGCCGGATGACCTTGCACTAGCCGCGCTCGAAGAGCTCCGCCAGGTCGGCGCCGGAGAGCACCCCGGCCGCGTCGGGGAACGTGCCGGACGCGATCTCCCGGGACTCGTGCACCAGGGCGCTCAGCGCGGCGCGGGCCAACGTGGAACCGAGGCTGATCCGCCGCACCCCGAGCTCCGCCAGCTCGGCCACCGGCAGCGCGCGGGCCGCACCGACCGCGAGCACGTTCACCGGTGCCGTGACGGCGGAGCACACGGCGCGGATCGCCTCGGCGTCCGGCAGCGCCGGCGCGTACAGCACGTCGGCCCCGGCCTCCTCGTAGGCCCGCAACCGGCGGATCGTGTCGGCCAGGTCGGCGCGGCCGTGCAGGAAGTTCTCGGCGCGGGCGGTGAGGGTGAACGGGAACGGCAGCTCCCGCGCCGCTTCCGCGGCCGCCGCGATCCGCTCGACCGCCTGGTCGAGCTCGTAGATCGGGTCGTCGGCGCGCCCGGTGGCGTCCTCGACGGATCCGCCGACGGCACCGGCGAGCGCTGCCGCCCGCACCGCGTCGGCGGCATCGCGCGGCTCGTCGCCGTAGCCGTTCTCCAGGTCCGCGGAGACGGGCAGCCCGGTGGCCTCGGCGATCTCGCGCACGTTGTCCACCGCCTCGTCCAAGCCGACCTGGCGGGCCGCGTCGCGACGGCCCAACCGGCTCGCGAGCCCACCGCTGGTGGTGCCCAGCGCGGGGTAGCCGAGCCCGGCCAGGATCCGCGCGGTGCCCGCGTCCCACGGGTTGGGGAGCACGAACGCCCCCGGTCCGCGGTGCAGCTCGGCGAAGGTGGTGGCGCGGCGGTGCTGTTCAGCGGCGGTGAGTTCCACGGGCGTCCTCTGCGTCGGCTTTCCGGTCCGCCGCATTCTCACCCGCCACCCCGACAGCGCCGGGGACCGATGCTGCCGGTGGCGGAGCCGGTTCACCGCAACGGAGCGTGCTCGTCCAGGAAGCGCAGCAGTTCCGCGCGGCTCACCGCGCCACCGATGCTGTGGAAGTCGGCGTCGAAGGCGTGCTCGCCGAACGGGAACGCCGCGTACACCACCTGGTCGCCCGCCGCGCGCAGCCGCTCGGCGAAGCCGTGCACCCGGTCCTCGAAGATCAGGTGGTCGGAGGAACCGGTGACCAGCAAGGTCGGCATCAGCCCCGGCCGCACCCGGTCCAGCGCCGAGGCGTACTCGTAGCGCTGCGGGTACCGCTCCGGGGAGCCGCCGAGGTAGCTGATCGCCACCCGCCGCGCGTACCCGGCGACCCCGTTGTCGTCGTAGGCGCCCGCGAGGTCCACGGCCGGGTAGAAACCGGCCACGGCGATCGGCGGCGCGGGCGGCGCACCCCCGCAGCTACTCACCGCGTCGTGGTCGGCCAGCGCGTAGCCGGCGTTGATGCTGAGGCTGCCCCCGGCGGATCCGCCCGCCAGCACCACGCGGGACGGGTCGACGCCGAGTTCCCCGGCGTGCCCGGTGACCCAGTTCAGCGCGCACACCACGTCCGAGGTCGCGTCGCGCCAGCGCACCGGCGGCGCCAGCCGGTAGTCGATGGAGATCACCGGGTAGCCGTGGTCGGCGAGGTTCCGGTAGAGGGCGCGCTGCTCGTAGCGGCTGCCCGTGATGAACCCGCCCCCGTGCACCCACAGCACGGCGGGCCGGTCGGTCCCCGGAGTCGGCGGGGCCCAGATCGAGGCCCGCAGCGGGGTCCCGCCCACCTCGGCGTACACCTCGGTGCGGTCCGGTGGTGCGGCGGGCGTGCCGGTGCCGATGAGCTCGGCGGGGCCGAGGTCCGCCCCGCGGTCGTGCGCGAAGGACAGCTGCGCGCCCAGCACCACCAGCGACCCGAGCAGCGCGAACGCGCCGCCACCGCCGAGGGCCGTCGCCCCGCGCCGCGACCCGCACCGCCGGGCGAGCACCGCGAGCAGGCAGCACAGCAGCCCCAGCAGCACGAACCGCAGCGCCCACTGGCCGACGTACCGCGAACCGAGCGCGCCCGCCACCGGCACCGCGGGGACGAGGGCGCCGAGCACGAGCAGCGCCAGGACCAGCGCGCACGCGATCAGCGGCAGCACCGCGGCCTTGGCGAGCTGCGCGGCGGAATCGGGCCGGGCGGAGAGCGGTCCGGGCTCAGCAGGCATGCCACACGTCTACCGGGCGCGCCGCGGCGGCGCCCGTTGGGGCGACATCAGGCGGGACGCGGCCGGTCCGACGAGCCGGTGCCACGAGCTCGACCCACCCGCCAACCGGCCGCGGGTGGGGAGCCGGGGCGCGGGCCGGAACGACCCGCGCGACCGGTGCGTCAGTCGTGCTGCTTGCTCTTGCGGCCCGTGACCTTGTTGTACACGATCAAAACGATGATCGCGCCGATGACGGAGCCGATCCAGCCGAGGGGCTGGAACCCGCGGAGGCCGAAGGTCAACGCCCCGAGCAAGAAGCCGCCCACGACGGACCCCACGATGCCGAGCACGATCGTCCGCAGCACCCCAATGTCGTCCTTGCCGGGCACGACCGCCCTGGCGATGAACCCGGCGATCAGGCCGAGCACGATCCAGCCGATGATGTTGCCGATCATCGCTTCCTCCTTCTGTAGGTGCCCCTCCCGAGCGGTGACCCTACTTGGCCGAGGTGGTCCGGGCCGAGCCTGCGCACGGGTGTGTTCGGCCGCCGCGTTGACAACTCCCGTTGCCGATCCTGCAATGGCGGGATGACCGAAACCCCGTCCGCGGAGATGAACGCGACGCTGGCCCAGGTGGGTCCGCGGCTGCGGGCGCTGCGCAAGCGCGGCCGCCTGACGCTGGCCGCGCTGTCCGAGACCACCGGCATCTCGGTGAGCACGCTGTCCCGGCTCGAATCCGGCAGCCGCCGCCCCAGCCTCGAACTGCTGCTGCCGTTGGCGAAGGCGCACCAGGTGCAGCTGGACGAGCTGGTCGGCGCGCCCGCCACCGGGGATCCGCGGATCCACCCGAAGCCGATCGTGCGCCACGGCCGGACCTTCATCCCCCTGACCAGGCGTCCCGGCGGCGTCCAGGCGTTCAAGATGATCATTCCGGGCGGGCCGCGCGCCGAACCGGACCCGCAGACCCACGAGGGCTACGAGTGGTTCTACGTGCTCAACGGCAAGGTGCGGTTGGTGCTGGGCGACCAGGACCTGACCTTGCGGGCCGGGGAGGCCGCCGAGTTCGACACCCGGGTGCCGCACTGGTTCGGCCCCGCCACCGGCGACCCGGTGGAGCTGCTGGTGCTGTTCGGGCCGCAGGGCGAGCGGATGCACGTGAAGTCGAGACCGGTCGCGTGACGCCGCCGCCCGGGACCGAGCGGCGGCGCACGATCAGTGCGAGCCCGGGGTGTGGTGCCCGGGGACGTTGCGGCTGGTGACCGCGAACCGGTTCCACGCGTTGATCACGGTGATGGCGGCGATGAGGTGCGCCAGCTCGGTCTCGTCGAACTGCGCGGCGGCCCGCGCGTACACCTCGTCGGGCACGAAGCCGTCGGTGAGCACGGTGATCGCCTCGGTGAGCTCGATCGCGGCGATCTCCCGCGCGGTGTAGAAGTGCCGCGATTCCTCCCACGCCGAGAGCTGGATGATCCGCTGCACCGACTCGCCCGCGGCCAGCGCGTCCTTGCTGTGCATGTCCAGGCAGAACGCGCAGTGGTTGAGCTGCGAGGCGCGGATCTTGACCAGTTCCAGCAGCGTCGGGTCGAGGCCCTTCCGGGCCGCGGCGTCGAGCCGGAGCATGCTCTTGTAGACGTCGGGGACGAGTTCGGCCAGGTTCAGCCGCGGGGTGTGCTCGGGTTCGTAGGACATGCCTCCGACGCTAGTGCCGCGACGCCCCGCGCTCCTGGTCCGGTTCGCGCCCGATCGGCTGGTCCGGTGGCCGCCGGGGCCGGTCCTCACTCCTCGATGCTGAAGTCCTGGCCGTAGACGGCCCAGTGCAGCGGCGTGGTCAGCGCCAGGTTGCCCTCGTCGAGGAAGCGGCGCTGCGCGGTGTCGACGCGGCTGGTGTCGCTGTGCGCTTCCTCCTCGTTCATCGCCTCCACGCGGGCGTCCAGGAACGCGTGCAGGTACGCGGTCTCGTCGCCGCCGTCGGACGGCGGGGTCGCGCGGTCCAGGGCGGCCTGGCGGATGGCGCCGAAGCTCGGCCAGTCCTGGCCGGGGCCGTGCATCACGATCGCGTCGTAGTAGGCGAACTGGCCGAGCGCGCCGAGCCCGTCCTCCTTCGCCTGCCGCACGGCCGGGTCGAAGTACACCCGGTCGCGCTCGGATTCCTGCGCCTGCTGGAAGTCGGGGTCCTCCGCGGCCTCCGCCCAGGCGTCGGTGAACCCGGGGTCGAGCCCTTCGTGCGAGTCGGTGCCGTCGACCGCGCGCAGCGCGGGCAGGTACTCGGCCAGCGGGTTGTCCGGCTTCGCCGCGGTGTAGGCCTCGACGAGTGCGAGCATGTCACCGGTGCCGGAGCAGAAGCCGATGATCCCGGCGGTGTAGCCGCGGCCGTCGCCGATGTCCTCGATGTAGCCGAACTGGGCGCGCCAGTCCAGCGAGGAGTTCTCCGCGCTCGACACCAGCTGCATCGCGATGTCCTTGGTGCGCGGGTCGGCGAGGTCGCCGTCGGCGGCGGGCGCGGCCCGCAGCACCGCGGGAGCGGTCGCCGGGGCCGCCGCGGGAGCCGCCGACAGCGCGGGCAGCGCGGTGGCGCCCAGGGCGCCCGCGGCGACACCGGTGGCGACCAACAGCCGGAGCAGCGGCTTCGCGGTGGTGGCCATGTCGTCGGCTCCTTCTCGGGGTTCGGTGCCGGTGAGCGTCGGGGGGCTCACCGGCACCGATGAGCCAACCGGGACCTGCCGAGGGGGTCAAGCCGCGGACGCCGGCGGGAGCGGGCGCGCACCCCCGCTGACCTGGTCAGGGACCGCGGAGGCACCGGACAAGTGGGAATTTCCCCCGATCCCGGGCGCGACCGCGCGTGGCGGCGGCTCGGCCGGTCGCCGAGTTCCGCTCCACCGCGCGGAGCAGTCCTCTCCCGGCGCACCGGGAGGCGGAGAACACGTTCGGGCCGCCCGGCGTGGTTCCGGCGCCGTTGTCCGTGCAAAGATCCGCTGCGGTCTGTTGCAAGGAGCTTGCTGTTGCGAAGTGCTGGTGGATTCCTGGTGCTCGGGCTCGCGCTGTTGCTGGGCGGGTGCGGTTTCACCGGAGGCGGCGCGGACGAGGACGCGCTGGAGGTGGCGATGACGATCCCGCCCCGAGCGGCCTGGTCGCCCGCCTCCGACGACGCGCTGCTGCTGCAGCGCCTCGGCGTCACCGAAACCCTCGTGCACGCCGGAGCCGACGGCGGCGCCCGCCCCGGGCTCGCGGAGAGCTGGCAGCGCACCGCACCGACCGAGTGGCGGTTCACCCTCGCCGCGGGCCTGCGCTTCCAGTCCGGTGAGCGGGTGCCCGCGCAGGCCGCCGCCGACTCGATCGAACGCGTCGTGCACGCCCCCGCGCCGCCGCGCGCGCTGAACGGCACCGTCGAACGCGCCACCGCGCTCGACGAGCGCACCCTGGCGGTCCGCACCACCGGCCCCGACCCGATCCTGCCGCAGCGGCTGGGCGCCGCGAACGCCGCCGTGCTCGCGCCCGCCGCGCTCCGTCCCGACGGCTCGGTCGATCCGGCGAAGGGCGTGGGCACCGGCCCGTTCGAGATCACCGCCGTCGACGGCGACCGGAGCGCGCAGCTGCGCCGCTACGACGGCCACCGCGGCGGACCGGCGAAGCTCGCCCGCGTCGAGGTGCGCTTCGTCCCCGACGCCTCCGCCCGGGTCAACGGGCTGCGCAGCGGCGAGTTCGACCTGATCGACAAGGTGCCGGTCGCGCAGCTCGGCGAGATCCGCGCCGACCCGGCACTGCGGGCCGACGCGGTGGACCTGCCGCGCACCACGGCGCTGCACCTGAACACCGCGGGCGGCCCGTTCGCGGATCCGCGGCTGCGCGCCGCCGCCCGCGCCGCCATCGACCGGGCCGGACTGGTCAGCGGGGTGTTGCAAGGCCAGGGCGTCGCCGCGAGCCGCTACTTCGGCCCCGCCGTGCCGTGGAGCTCCCAGCACCCGCCGCCCGCGCCCGACCCGGCCGCCGCGCGCCGGGCGGTCACCGAGGTCGGCGGCGGCGCGCCGATCCCGATCACCATCGGCACCTACCCGGACCGGCCCGAGCTGCCCGCGCTGACCACCGTCGTCGCCGACGAGCTCGGCCGCGCCGGGTTCGCGGTGCGGATCGTGCAGGAGCCCGCCGGGAGCATCGAGCCGCGGATCCTGTCCGGGGAGCTCGACGCCGCGGTGTACTCGCGCAACCAGCTCGTCGACGTGCCCGACGCCGCCGCCCACCTGGCCAGCGACTTCAGCTGCCGCGGCGGGTTCGGCCTGGACCACTTCTGCGCGCCCGAGCTGGACGCGCTGCTCGCCGAACTGCCCGCGATCAGCGATCCGGCGCGGCGCGCCGAGGTGTTCCGCCGCGCCGACGACCTGCTCGCCGACCGGATCGCCGGCATCCCGCTGGTGCACGAGCAGCAGCGCTTCGCCTACCGGGACGCGGTGCGCGGGGTGCCCGCCGACCCGCTGGAACGGGAATTCCTCACCAAGGAGGTCGAGCTCGGATGAGCGCGCCGATCGTCGACTACTGGAACGACCGCGCCCGCCGCGGCTACGACCAGCAGCCCGGGCAGGACCCGGCGCTGGACCTGTGGGCGAAGCGGATCCGCCCGCTCGTCGCCGAGGCCGTCGGGCCGGGCGCCCGGGTGCTGGATTCCGGCTGCGGCACCGGGTTCCTGGCCCGCATCCTCGCCGCCGACGGGCACCGCGTCACCGGGCAGGACGCCTCCCCGGGCATGCTCGCGGTCGCCGCCGAACGCGCCGCCGCCGACGGGCTCGCCATCGACTGGCTCACCGGCGTCGCCGAGGAACCGCCCGCCGGGCCGTTCGACGTGGTGGTGACCCGCAACGTGCTGTGGACGCTGCCGGAACCGCAGCGCGCCGTCGACGCGTGGGTGCGGGTGCTGCGCCCCGGCGGGCTGCTGCTGGTCAGCGACGGCCGGTGGGACGCGGCCTCGGTCGGCGACGACGCGACCGAGGAGCGGTTCAGCTCGTCCTACTCGGACGCGGCGCCGGAACTGCCGATGGGCGTGGACTTCGCGGGCTGCGCCGACCTCGTCGAGCGCGCCGGGTTCGTCGACCGCACCGACCGCACGGCGCTGTTCGACGGCGCGCCCTACCCGAGCGCCCCCGGGTTCTTCCTGCTGTCCGCCCGCGCCCCGCGGCGGTGACCGGCGGTCGCGGCCTGCTGCTGCGGCTGGCCGTGGCGCCGGTCGTGGCGATGCTGGTCGTGCTGGTCGCGGTGCTGCTGCCGGAGCTGACCGGGGTCGACGCGGCCCGCACCGTGCTCGCCGCCCGCTACGCCGACGCCGACCCGGATCCGGCGCTGCTGGCGGGGATCCGCGCCGAACTGGGCCTGGACCTGCCGCTGCCGCAGCGGATCGCGGCGCGGTTCGGCGCGCTGCTCGGCGGCGACCCGGGCACCTCGTGGGTGTCCGGCGAACCGGTCGCGGCGCTGGTCGGGCCCGCGCTGCGGGTGTCGGTGGGCATCATGCTCGGCGCGGCGGTCCTCTCGTTCCTGGTCGGCCACCTGGCGGGGTTGTTGGCCGCGCGCCGGCCCGGTTCGGTGCTGGACCGGGCGATCTCGGGGCTGGTGCGGGTGTTCTCCGCGGTGCCGGAGTTCGCGCTCGCGCCGCTGCTGGTGCTGGTGTTCGCGGTCGGGCTGCACGCGCTGCCCAGTTCGGGCTGGCGCGGGCCGGAGTACGCGGTGCTGCCGCTGCTGTCGCTGGTCCCGTCGCTCGCGGTGCCGATCGCGGCCGTCACCCGGGAGCAGGTGGTGGCGCTGCGGCGGGAGAACTTCGCGGTCGCCGCCCGGGCCCGCGGGCTCGGCGAGACCCGGATCTGGGCGGTGCACCTGGCGCGGCCCGCGCTGCCCGCGGCGTTGTCGCTGCTCACCTACAACGCGGCCGGGGCGATCTCCGGCACCACCGCCATCGAGGTCGTCTTCGACATCCCCGGGCTGGGCAGCACCGTGGTGGAGGCGGTGCGGGCGCAGGACGTGCCGGTCGTGCAGGCCGGTCTGGTGGTGGCGGCGCTGGCCGCGCTGGCCGTCGGCGCGGTCGGCGACCTGCTCGGGCTGGCCGCCGAACCCCGCGCGCGGCGGGAGGCCCGGACGTGAGGGCCCGGCGCCGGGCCGCGCTCGTCGCCGCCGGGATCGGCGTGCTGGTGCTGGGCGTCGGGCTGACCGGCGATCCGCTGGCCACGGACATGGACGCGGTGCTGCGGGCGCCGTCGCTCGCGCACCCGCTGGGCACCGACGAGCTCGGGCGGGACGTGCTGGCGCGGCTGGCGCACGGCGCGCTGCTCACCCTCGGCACCGCCGGGTCCGCGCTGGTCGTGGCGGTGCTGGTGGGCCTGTTCGCCGGGTGCGCGACCGGGTGGAGCTCCTCGCCGGTGGCCGCGCTGGTGCGGGCCGGGGTGGACGTGGCCACCGCGCTGCCGCCGCTGATCGTGGCGCTGGTGACGACGCTGGTCGCGGGGCCGGGCACGGCGGCGTTGCTGCTGGCGCTGGCCGGGGTGAGCTGGTTGCCGTTCGCGCGGCAGGCCGATGCGATGACCGCGCAGCTGCGGACCCGGAACTGGGTGCTGGCGCACCGGGCGCTGGGCGCGGGCCGGCTGCTGATCTGGCGGCGGTCGCTGCTGCCGTTCCTGGCTCCGGCGGCGGGGGCGCTGGCCGCGGTGCGGCTGCCCGCGCTGGTGAACACGGTGGCGGCGCTGGGTTTCCTCGGCCTCGGGCCACCGCCGCCGCGGCCGGAGTGGGGCGCGATGATCGCCGAATCGGTGGACCACCTGGGCACCGCCCCGTGGCTGCTGGCGGCGCCGGTGCTCGCCCTGGTGGCGGTGCAGACGATCGTGGCCGCCCTGGCCGCGGAGCGCTAGCGGGCGCTGCTCACCGGCCGTGGAAGCGGGGCGCGCGGCGTTCGGCGCGGCCCCCCCTCGCCTCGGCGGCGTCCTCGCTCGCCCAGCAGGCGTCGTAGGCCCGTTCCAGGTCGGCGTCCGGCACCTCGGTGTCGAGGGAGTTCAGCGCGAGCTTCGCGTAGCGCAGCGACAGCGGAGCCAGCTCGGCGATCTCCCGCGCCCAGCTCACCGCGTCCGCGTGCGACCCGATCCGGTCCACCAGACCGCGCTCGTGGGCGGTGGTGGCGGCGAGGCGTTCCCCGGCGAGCAGCAGCGCGCGGGCGGGCCCGCCACCGGCGAGCAGCGACAGCCGCCGCACGGTCCACGGGTCCACGGCGAGGCCGTTGCGCGCGGTGGGCACCGCGAAGTAGGCCTCGGGGCCGGCGACCCGGAGGTCGGCGGCGAGCGAGAGCTGCGCGCCGGCGCCGACGGCGGGCCCGTTGATCGCGGCGAGCACCGGCACCGGCGCATCGAGCACGGACCGCAGCGCGGTGTAGAGCGCGTCCCGGAACTCGTCGCCGTACACGCCGTCCAGGTCGGCGCCCGCGTCGAACGTGCTGCCCTCGCCGGTGAGCACGAGCGCGCGGGCGCCCTGCTCGACCTGCTCGGCGACGGCGGCGGCGAGCCCGCGGCAGTGCTCCAGGTCGAGGGCGTTGCGCCGTTCGTGCCGGTCGAGCGCGATCAGCCCGACCGTCCCGTCCCACCCGGTGCTGATCATCGCGCGTGTCCTCCCCGAAGCGGTGGTCCTGGCACCGGCCAGTGCACCACTCCCGCTCCGCGGACGGTCCCCTCCCCGCACCAGATCACACCCGCCCGCTCCCCCGGTGGGCCGTGCCCCGCGGGACTGCGCGGCGGGACCAGCTCAGGGGGTGCGGACCGCGGGCAGTACGGTTCCGGGGTGCGCGTCGAGTTGCTCTCCGATCATCCGCGGTCCGAGGCCCGCCGGACCGAACAGGCCGCGCGGGAGCGGCACGCCCGCTACGAGCAGGAGGTGGCGCGGACGCGGGAGCGCCACGCCCGCCGCCGCTGGTGGCAGGTCTGGAAGCTGCCGGCCCAGTGGCGGGAACTGCGGCGGCTGCGGGAGCTGCGCCCCACCGACGATGCGGCGGTCCAGAACCGGCTCGCCCAGCAGGAAGCGGGCATCGAGGCGGAGGACGCGGTGGCCACCGCGCTGGAACGCCTCTCCGACGACTGGGTCCTGTTCCGCGGCTACCGCAACCGACGCGGCGAGGTGGACCACCTGGTGGTCGGCCCCGGCGGGGTGTGGGCGGTCGAGGTGAAGAACCACTCGGGCCGGGTGCACGCCGACGGCGATTCCTGGCGCTCGGAGGTGTTCGACCGCTACGGCAACCACGTGGAGGACCGCACCCTCGCGGACCGCAGCGGCCGCAGCTGGGGCCGCCAGGTCCGCGACGTGTCGAAGGCGCTCGCCGACTTCCTGCGCCAGCGGGGCCGCCAGGTGCTGGTGCGGCCGGTGCTGGTGGTGGTGAACCCGCGCGCGGAGATCGGTTCGGTGCGGCGCAGCGGGCTGGCGCTGGTCACCGCGAGCCTCGACGAGCTGGTGCGCACCCTGCGGCAGGCACCACCGACGCTCGGCCCGGCGTCCGCGGAGGAGGTGGCGCGGCTGGTGCGCCGCGATCACGCGTTCCACGAGAAGCGCCGGGCCCAGCGCGACGGCTAGCGACCGATCCGGGCGGCGGGCTCCGCCGAGACCAGGTGCAGCACCCGTTCCAGCGGCCCGCGCCCGAGCAGCGCCCGCCACACCACGGCGAAGACCACGACGATCGCGGTCAGCAGCAGCCACGTCAGGTGCGGCGCGGTCTGCTGCATCGCCATCAGGCCGTCCGTCCCGATGGCGGCCAGCAGCACGATGTGCCCGGCGTAGGCGGTGAGCGCGAGCGCACCCACGGCCGCGATCGGCGCCAGCACCCGTGCCCGCTCCACGAACATGCACAGGCCGATGACCAGCAACGCCGCCCCGGTGGCCCCGACGACCTCGAACGGGCTGCCGCTGTGCGCGCCCGCCGAGAGCAGCATGACCGGGCTGCCCGTCGGGACCGCACCGAAACCCCTGCTCAGCAGCACGTCCACCAGCTCCGGCGGCAGCGCGTCGCCGTAGGACGCCAGCACCTGCTCGCGGCCGCCGAACACGTTCATCGCCAGCCACGACCCGCCGTAGCCGGCCAGTGCCAAGCCGGCCCCGAGCAGCGCGACCGGTCCGCGCGCGGCGCGCAGGTCGATCCGGCCCAGCGCCATCCCGGCCAGCACGAACGGCAGCCAGGTCAGCACCGGGTAGCCGCCGTCCAGCAGCACGTGCTGGAACGCGGCAGCCGCCCCCGACCAGGACGTGAAGTCGCCGAGGTGCGGGATCGCACCGAATTCGCCCGCGGGCGGCATCGCGTCCCGGATCAGGTAGGACGCCAGCGGGGCCGCGATCGCCAGCACCCCGGCCAGCACGCCCAGCGTCCTGGCGCGCAACCGCAGCAGCGGCAGGGCCAGCAGGAACAGCACGCCGTACGAGGTGAGGATCACCATCACCGGCGCGTCGAGCATGCTCAGCACCAGTCCCAGCCCGAACAGCACGACCGCGCGCACCGCGATCCGCACCGCCACCTGCCGCCGCCGGACGCCCTCCACCGGCGCCGTCCCGCCGCTGAGCAGGGCGATCGACAGCCCGGCCAGCACCGCGAACAGGGCGGCGGACCGGCCGGACACCAGTCCGAACAGCCAGCTCTGCGGTGGCCCCGTGTGCGCGACGAACATGC
The DNA here is from genome assembly GCF_020176785.1 of Saccharopolyspora sp. 6V. NCBI lineage: Bacteria > Bacillati > Actinomycetota > Actinomycetes > Pseudonocardiales > Pseudonocardiaceae > Saccharopolyspora > Saccharopolyspora sp. 6V. Next base: position 24,445 of record NZ_JAIUKB010000130.1, read on the forward strand.
CGAGCACGACGAGCCCCCGCGCGATGTCCACTCCGATCAGCCGCCCGGTCCCGGGCCGGCTGATCCGTTCCGTCTTCTGGGATGAAATTCCTGTCGTGCTCACCCGATCATGCTCGCCGGGCGGAGGCGGTCGCCGAATCGTCCTCCAGGCCACCGCGCCTACGACTTCGGGCCGACGATGGACTCCGAGGCCTTGCCTGATCGGTCTACGCGGGGTCCCCGATGCGCGCCAGGCCCGCGCGGTACACGATCCGTTCCGGCGGCAGCTGCGGTTCCGCTTCGGGGCGCCAGTGCGAGGGCGCGACGACGCCCGGCGGCACGAGTTCCATGCCGGCGAACAACCGGCCGATCTGCTCGGGCGACCGCCAGTAGCTGGGCGGGTTCACGTCCCGGTACAGCTCGGCGATGCGGGCGGCGGTCTCCGGCGCCAGCCACTGCGCGGTGGAGTGCGAGACGGCGAGGTAGCTGCCGGGGGCGAGTTGGGCGACGTAGCGGCGCACGAGCTCGGCGACCTCGGCGTCGTCCTCGATGAAGTTGAGCACCGACACCATCAGCAGGCCCACGGGGCGGCTGAAGTCGAGCAGCCTGGTCTCCCCGGCCCGCTCGAACACGGTCTCCGGGTCCCGCAGGTCGGCGTCGACGATCTCGACCTGCTTCACGTCGGTGATCAGCTGCCGGGCGTGCGCGACCGTCACCGGCTCGTTGTCGACGTAGACGACGCGGACGGCCGGGTCGAGCCGGTGCGCGATGTCGTGCACGTTGCCCGCGGTCGGGATGCCGGAACCGAGGTCGAGGAACTGGTCGATGCCCTGGTCGACGAGGTACCGCACGACGCGGCCGAGGAAGCCCCGGTTGGCGCGGATCGAGGGCACCACGTCGGGGTTGGCGGCGAGGACCCGGTCCGCGGCCTCCCGATCCGCTTCGAAGTTGGTGGATCCGCCGAGGTAGTAGTCGTACATGCGGGCCGAGTTGGGGCGCCGCAGGTCGATGCCCTCGGTGTCGGCGGGACGTTCTCCCGGCCACCGGTCCATGGACCCACCTCCGACTCACCCGCACCGGAGTCGCCGGCGGCGGTCGGCCGCGACGGTCCGGCCGCGGTTTCAGCTACCGAGCGACCGCAGTCCGGCGAGCGCCGTCCTGATGCGCTCGGGCACGCGGACCGGGCGTCGCGTCTCCCGGTCGACGTACACGTGCACGAACCGGCCCACCGAGGCCGGCCCCTCGGCTCCCCCGCCGAAGACGGCGAGGCGGTACACGACACTGGTATTGCCCACCCGCTCCAGGCCCACACCCACTTCGACGTCCTCGGGGAAGCCGAGCTCGGCGAGGTAGCGGCAGTTGGTCTCGACGACGAGCCCGATCTCGGGGAAGTCGCGGATGTCGGCACCGGTGGCGCGGATCAGCCAGCCGTTGACCGCGGTGTCGAACCAGGAGTAGTGCACGACGTTGTTGACGTGGCCGTAGACGTCGTTGTCCGCCCACCTGGTGGTGATGGGCCACAGCACGGTGAAGTCGCCGCGGCGGGGAAGTCCTTCGGCGGGTTCGGCCATGCCGCGCAGCCTACTCGTCGGTAACGGCGGGCTGCTCCGGCCGGTCGGCGACCTCGGTGCGCACGCGTTCCTCGATCTCGGGCTTGCGCAGCCCGAGGGCGGTGAGCACGCCAGCGCCGCCCTCGTGCTCCAGCAGGGCCAGCAGCAGGTGTCCGGTGCCGACGTGCTGGTGGCCGAGGCGCAGCGCCTCCCGGAAGGTCAGTTCCAGCGCCTTCTTGGCGCCCGCGTCGAACGGGATCAGGGCCGGGACGTCGGCGCCGCCGGGCGGCAGCGGCGCGGTGGCGGCGCGGCGCAGCGCTTCCGGGGTGACGCCGTCGGCGGCCAGCACCCGGGCGGCGGTCGCGTCGGGCGCGGCGAGCAGGCCGAGCAGCAGGTGCTCGGTGCGGATCTCGACGTGCCCCGCGGCGTGCGCCTCGTTCTGCGCGGCGACGACGGCGCTGCGCGCGGGGCCGGTGAACCGGCTGAAGCCCTGCTCCGGGGAGAGGTCGGGGCCTTTGAAGCGCTTCTGCGCGGCCTGCTTGGTGACGCCCATGCCGACGCCGATGTCCTTCCAGGACGCGCCGGAGCGGCGGGCCTGGTCGACGAAGTGGCCGATGAGGTGGTCGGAGATCTCGCCGAGGTGGTCGGCGGTGAGGACGGCGGCGGAGAGCCGGTCGAGCGCGTCGGTGTGCACGCTGGTGATCGCCGCGATCAGGTCGTCGAGCCGGACGGGCGGGGACAGCTGGAGGGGTTCACTCATGCGTCAACCCTAGGTTGACCGAACGGCAATCGTCAACCTCCAGTTGACGGCGGCTCGGCGATCCGCTGCGCGGCCACCACCGCGGCCCGCCGGATCCCCGCGGCGTCCCGGCCGCGCGCCCCGCCGTCCAGCTTCCCGATCGCCAGCGCGGACAGCGCCATCGACCGCGCGATGCCCAGCAGCACGATCAGCAGGTCCGCCGGGTGCCAGGACGGGTCGACGTGCCCCTCGGCCTGGCCGCGCCGGATCTCGTCGATCTTCGGCCGCAGCGCGGTGAGCCGCAGGTCGTCGGCGCCCAGCCGCTCCGGTTCGTCCAGGTCGATCCACGCCTGCAACCGGGCGCTCTGCGGGTGGTCCAGGTAGTGGTCGAACAGCCGGCCCACGTAGCCCGGGACGTCCTCGCCGCGCAGCGCCGTGCGCTCGTCGATCTCGGCGACCCAGCGGCGCACGACCGCCTCGAACAGCACCTGCTTACCGGGGAAGTACGCGTAGAGCCGGTCCTTGCTGGCCCGCGCGTCGGCGGCGATGCGGTTGATCCGGGCGCCCGCCACGCCGTGGCGGGCGAACTCGGCGGTGGCGGCGATGAGGATCCGCTCCCGGGTGGCGTGTCCGGCTGCTCGCATCGGGTGAGGCTACCTTGCCGAACCGTTCGGTTCGGGAGTACGTTCGGCCGCCGAACCAACCGGTTCGCGAACGCGCAGCCCGCAGGGAGCCCACGTGCACCTCGACCAAGCCCGCGCCCGCTTCGCCGAACTCCGGCGGCAGGAATCCGGCGTCTCCCCCGACGAACTCGACGAGATCTGGGCGGCGCTGCCCACCGTCGCCGCCGCGGACGTGCTGGGCGCGTGGCGCGGCGCGGACTTCGCCACCGGGCACCGCCTCTCCCGGCAGCTGGTCGCCGCGCGCTGGCACGGCAAGACCTTCCGCTCGGCGCTGGACGCGAAACCGCTCATCTGCCGCGACGAATCCGGCGAGCTGTTCTCCGACGTCCGGCTCGGCGGTGGGGAGGCCACGCTGTGGAACGTCGAGTTCCGCGGCGAGGTGACCGCGACGATGGTCTACGACGGGCGCCCCGTGCTCGACCACTTCAAGCAGGTCGGCCCCGCCACCCTGATGGGGATCATGAACGGCAGGCCGGAGCAGGTGCTCGACGACGGCCGCCACTACTACTTCCTGCTCGAACGCGACTGACCCCGGCAGCGCAGGAGATCCCGTGCAGATCACCGCGGCGGTCGCCCCGGAACCGGGCGCCGAGTTCGTGCTGGAGACCGTCGAGCTCGACGAGCCGCGCGCCGACGAGATCCTGGTCCGCGTCACCGCCTCCGGCCTGTGCCACACGGACCTGATCACCAAGGACGATCCGCGCCGGCGCGAACCGGTCGTGCTCGGCCACGAGAGCACCGGGACCGTCGAGCGGGTCGGCGCCGAGGTCACCGGCATCCGGCCGGGCGACCGGGTGGCGCTGAGCTACCGCAGCTGCGGCGCGTGCCGCCGGTGCGCGGCGGGCGACCGGGCCTACTGCGCGCGGGCGCGGCGGCTCAACGGATCCGGCAGGCGGCCCGACGGATCCCCCACCCTGACCTGGCGCGGCGCACCGCTCGGCGGCTCGTTCTTCGGGCAGTCCGGTTTCGCCACCCACGCGCTGGCGACCGCGGACAACGCGGTGGTGCTGGCGGACGCGGTGGGCCCGCTGGTGGCGGCGCCGCTGGGCTGCGGGTTCCAGACCGGGGCCGGGGCGGTGCTCAACGTGCTGCGGCCCGCACCCGAGGACTCCCTGGTGGTCTTCGGCGCCGGCGGCGTGGGCCTGGCCGCGCTGCTGGCCGCCCGAGCGGCCGGGGTGCGCAGCACGATCGCCGTGGACGTGCTGCCCGAACGCCGCGCGCTGGCGCTGCGGCTCGGTGCCGGTGCGGCGCTGGACCCGGGTGCGGACGACGTGGTCGCGCGGGTGCGGGAACTCACCGGCGGCGGCGCCACGCATGCGCTGGAGGCGACCGGGCTGGCCCCGGTGTTCGAGCAGGCGCTGGCCGCGCTGGGCGCCACCGGAGCGCTGGCCGTGGTCGGGCTCGGCGCGGCGTCGGCCCGGCTGGACCTGCGCGACCTGCTGCACCGGGGCAAGACCGTGCGCGGCTGCGTCGAAGGCGACGCGGTGCCGCAGCGGTTCATTCCGGAGCTGCTGGCGCTGCACGCGGCCGGGCGGTTCCCGGTGGCCGAGCTCGTCACCGCCTACGCCTTCGCGGACATCAACCGGGCCGTCGCCGACCAGCGCGCGGGACGGGTGCTCAAACCGGTGCTCACCTGGTGACCCGGTCCGGCTTCACCGCGGCGCCGCAACGGGTTCCGCGCCCGGACCGCGCGTCCCGGTTCCGCCCCCGGGTTGCACCGGCAGGTAGCGTGGGAATCGGTTGAGCCCACAGCCGCGACAAGTTTTTCGCCACCGAGGGCGTGCGCTCGGCCGTCACCGCCCGCTGCTGCCGTTCGCTCTCGGTTTCCCCAGGAGGCGGCATGCCTGTGACTCCCGCACGCACCACCACCGACGCGCCGACACTGGACGTCCCGGTCGGCGCCGGCCCCGGCATCCCGGACCGACGCCCGCCCGAGGCCTCCCCGCCGCCGCGTGCCGGGGGTGGGGCGCTGGAGCTGGAGCTGCACCGCCCCGACCCGCGCACGATCCTGCTCTCCGCCCGCGGCGAGATCGACGCGGGCAGCGCGGGGCGGCTGCGCGAACTGCTGTGGCACCGGCTCTCGTCGTGCACCGGGACCGTGGTGCTGGACCTGGCCGCGATCACCTTCGTCGACACGGCCTGCCTGCACCTGCTGGACCAGTGCCAGCGCCGGGCGGACCAGCACGACATCTCGTTCCGGGTGGTGCTCAACGAGCGCGGCCTGCTGGACCGGCTGCTGGAGCTGGCGGACGCGCGGGTGCGGTTCCTGACCTTCGCGGACCTGCCGAGCGCGCTGCGCTGACGTCGGGGCCGCTCAACCGGCCCGGTCGAGCAGGCGACCGGTCGAGCAGGCCGCCGGTCGGGCAGCCCGCCGGTCGAGCAGCCCGCCGGTCGAGCCGGCGGGTCGGTGTAGCAGGTGGCCGGCCAGGTGGCCTGGTGGGGCAGGCCGCCCGGTCGGTCAAGCCGCCCAGTCGATGCCGATCGGCCCGTCGGAGACGAGCAGGAATTCGCAGCCCTCGGCGGGATCGGCTTCCTCCGGTCCGTACACGTGCCCGGCCCGGACGCCGCGCACCGAGCCCGCGCGGACCCAGCCCTCGTCGCCGAACCGCAGCGCGCCCTTGACCAGGTGGTAGGTCGTGTTGAACGGGTGGCTGTGCTCGGGCGCGGCGTAGCCGGGCGGGAACCAGGCGTAGAAGACGTTCGGCGCGAGGATCTTCACCTGGGCGGCCTGGTCGCCGCCGGGCAAGTGCGGGTCCTCGTACGGAACCCACGGTTCCTCGTCGAGGACCTTCGCCCACACGGCAGGGGCGTCGTCGATGCTCATCGTGGTGGATCTCCAGTCGGGAACCGGGTCGGCACGCTTCGTTCGACGGACAGTGTGCCCCGCCGCGACCACCGGAGATCCACCCACCCCGGGGTCGTTTTTCGGAATATACCTGCGGTTTTATGCCTCGGCTGAGATCATCTCATCACCGGAACGGGGGGCTCGCGGACGGCACCGATTCACGGTCCACATAGGACCAACGGCGCCGATATCCGCCGCACGTTCCCGGTATTCCGCGATCAGTCCACAATGGCCACCGCGAACTCCCTGCGAAACTCCGCCCCCGAACCGGTGAACCACGTTCCACCGACGGGCGGAACCGCCGTACCGGCGGGTGGCCGCCGCGCCGGGCGACCACCCGCGGGCACGATCAGCGGCCGAGACCGCCGCGCAGGTTCGCGGTGTACCGCTCCCCCGCCGTGGAACCGGGCGGGAAGATCTCGGACAGCTCGGCGACCACCTCGGCGGGCAGCACCAGCCGGGCCGCCTCCAGGTTCGCGTCGAGGTTCGCCGCGCGCCGCGTCCCCGGGATCGGCACCACGTCCTCGCCCTGGGCGATCAGCCAGCCCAGCGCCAGCGCGGCCGGGGTGGTGCCGAGCTCCTCGGCGCGGGCGCGCAACCGGTCCACCCTGGTCAGGTTCTGCTCCAGCGCGTCCGCGGCGAACCGCGGGTAGCGCGCCTGCCTGCCCTCCAGGTTCTCCACGTCGGCGGCGCTGCGGATGGACCCGCCGAGCACGCCGCGCCCCAGCGGTGAGTACGCCACCAGGCCCACGCCCAGCTCCCGCGCGGCGGGCAGCAGTTCCGCCTCCACGTCCCGGGTGAACAGCGAGTACTCCTCCTGCGTGACGGCGATCGGATGCACCGAGTGCGCCCGCCGCAGCGTGTCCGCGGAGACCTCGGAGATCCCGATGTGCCCGACCTTGCCCTGCTGCACCGCCTCCGCGATCGCGCCGACGCTGTCCTCGATCGGAGTGGACGGGTCCACCCGGTGCAGGTAGTACAGGTCGATCCGGTCGGTGCCGAGCCGCTTCAGGCTGGAGTCGATCGCCTGGTGGATCCGCTCCGGGCGCCCCAGCCCTTCGCCGCCGCCCGCGCCGGTCTTGGTGGCCAGCACCACCCGGTCCCGCAGCCCGCCGGACAGCGCCCGGCCGATCAGCTGCTCGTTGTGCCCGTTCCCGTAGACGTCGGCGGTGTCGATCAGCGTGATCCCGGCCTCGACGAGGTGGTGGATGAGCCGTTCGGACTCCGCGTCGTCGGCCGCGCCGTACACCCCGGACAGCCCCATCGCCCCGTACCCGAGGGCACTGACCGCGGGACCGCCCGCGCCGAGCCGGTGCTGCGGGATGTCGTCTCGTCGAGCCACAGTCATCAGTCGGTGACCTTCCTCGTCGCCGTCGTCCGCGCCCGCTGCGCGGACACCCGTTCGTCCGGCGCAACGACGCGACGGCCCCGACCGTTCCCGCTCGGCCCGATGTTCCCGGATCGTGGGCCCACCGGGTCGGCGGCGCCCCCGCCAGGTGGGAGTCCGCCACCTGCCGGATCGGCTGTCCGCCGGCGGGCCACGCACCTGCCGGAGACCACCGGGCGCGCGGGCCGCTCAGCCGGGCCCGTAGCGGCGTCCGCCGAGGTCAGCTGTGCCAGTTGCGGTAGAGCCGCACCGCGTTGCGCAGCGCCATCGTCACCGTCATCGGGCCGATGCGCGGGACGAACACCCCGGCCGCGTCCACGACGTCCTCGTCGTAGTTCTTCAACGTGGAGAAGTTGATGCAGGTCGCGCCCGGCTTGATCTCGGCGGCGCGCACCACGGGGAACTCGCGGGACGGCACCCCGGTCACCACCACGTCCGCCTCGGCGAGGGCGGTGGCGCGGTCCACCCCGGTCGGCCGGACCTGGAAAGCGCCCTCCTCCCGCGCGGGCAGGTAGGACAGCGGGCCGTCGATGTCGAACGAGGTGACCTCGGCGCCGTCGTTGGCCATCATCGCCGCCAGCGGCTGGCCCACGATCTCGCTGCGGTTGAACACGCAGGCCTTCAGCCCGGCCAGCGGCTGCGCGGCACCGGCGCGGGTGATCCCGGCCTGCTCGACGAGCTTGAGCACCGCGAGCGGGGTGCACGGCAGCACGGCGCGCTTGGTGCGCTCGGCGTCGATGTAGCGGCGGTTCTCGTAGAGGCAGCGGCTCCAGAAGGAGTGCAGGCCCTCCACGTCCTTGCGCGGGTCGACGAGCTCGCGCAACCAGCGGTCCTGCGCCAGCCCCATGATCGGGTAGTACAGGAAGATGCCGTGCACGCCCGGGTCGCTGCCCGCCTCGTGCACCGCGCGCTCGACCTCGCCCGCGGGCAGCACCCGCTGGTCGAAGCGGATCCCGACGCTCTCGCAGCCGCGCCGGGTGTACTCGGCGTAGGTCTGGGTGGGGCCGTCCCCTTCGACGCGGAAACCGGTCAGCGTCAGCGGTTCCGGCAGCGCGGCCACCTCGGCGCGGATCTCCGCGCGGAAGGTGTCGGCGAGGGCACTGGGATTGAGGAGTCGAGCGGCCACGGGTAGTTCTCTAGCACAGCGGCCGGTGCTCGGCGACGCCGCCCCGGAGCGGCCCGCAGGGCGCTGACCTCCTGTTCCACCGATCTTCCTGGTGCCGCGGGCGGCATCGGCGGGCGGTGGTGTGTCGGATGTCAACCGCCGGAAGCGCGAGATCGGGTGGTGCGCGCGGGGTCAGCGGAGCTCGGCGAGCTTCCGGAAGTCCCAGCTGCTGATCTTCGTCGGCGTGACGCGCAGCCAGCCGTGCCTGCCATCGTGGATCATCTCGTCGCCGCCGAGGTACTTGCGGGCGAACAGCGGCTCGATCTCGGCGAGGGCCGGTTCGGGTTCGCCGGTGCGCGGCGCCTCGCCGACGACCTCGGCGGTGCCGCTGATCTCCACGCCGCGCAGCTGCTGGTACTCGGTGCCCGCGTCGACGACGACGCTGATCCGCGGATCGCGCCGCAGGTCCGCCCAGCGCTTGCTGCGAGTGAGGGAGTTCAGCCACAGCGCGGAACCGTCCCAGCCGAACCAGAGCGGCGTGGCGTGCGGTCCGTCGGGTCCGATGGTCGCGACCCGGCAGGTGCGTTCGGCGGCGAGGAACGCGTCGAGCTCCTCGCGGCTCATGGCGATGCGGCGGCCGCGCTGCTGCGGCCGGAGTTCGTCGGTCATCCCCGCTCCCCTTCCGGTCCCAAGTGCTCCGCGAAGAACGACAGGACCCGGCGCCACGCGTCCTCGTCGGCTTCCCGGTCGTAGCCGATGCCGGCGACCCGCAGCAGCGGGCCGAACGGGCCGACCTTCAGCTTGTTGGCGAAACCGTGCCCGGCGTCGGGGTACTCCTCGACGTCGTGCGGCACGCCGAGCTCGGTGAGGTGCGATTCGAGCAGGTCCGCCGCGCCCCGGAGCGCGCGGTCCTTCCCGCCGAAGCTGGCCACGACGGGGCAGGCGCCGTCGAGCACGGACCGGTCGTGCGGGACCTGCCCGTAGTAGGGCGCGGCGGCGTCGAACCCGCGCGGCGCGGCGAGCAGCGCGAAGCCACCGCCCATGCAGAAGCCGACGACGCCGACCTTCCCGGTGCAGTCCTCGCGGTCGGCGAGCGCGCGCCGGGCGGCTTCGACGTCCTCGAAGGCCTGGCCGCTGCCGGTGCTGAGCTGGCGGAAGACGGTGCGCACGCAGCGCGCGAACCCGCCGCGGGTGTAGAGGTCGGGTGCGACGGCGAGGAAGCCCTCGGCGGCGAACCGGTCGGTGATGGCCCGCGCGTCCTCGGTCATGCCGAACGCGTCGTGCACCACGACCACACCGGGCCACGGTGGTGCCCCGGAGATCGAGGGGTAGGGCGCCGCGAGGTGGACGCGGAGGTCGCCGTCCGAGGTGGGCACGGTCGTGGTCACGGGATCGAACCTAACTCCTCGTCGCGGTGCTGTCACTCGTCCGCCCGCCCCGGGCAGGTGTGGGGGGGGGGGGGGGGGGGGGGGGGGGGCCCCGCCCCCCCCGCGGGGGGGGGGGGGGGCCGCCCCCCCCGGGCGGGGGGGGGCCCCGGGCGGGGGGGGGGGGGCGCGCGCGGTGGGCCGTCCCACCCCGGTCGGGGGGGGGCGGGGGGGGGGGGGGCGCCCCCGGGGGGGGGGGGGGGGGGGGCGGCCCCCCCCCCCCCCCCCCCCCCCACGTCCACAGTGGACTTCAGCGGATCACGCCTCCGCGGTCCGCGCGGTGAACCCGGTGAGCCGGGTGGCCCGCACGGTGCGCCCGCGCTCGACGGCCAGGTACGAGACCACCAGCCCGGCGAGCCCCCAGATCACCAGCAGCACCACGGTGCCGCCGCCCGGCGCGGAGCCGTCCACCACGGCCCGCAGCGCGTCCTGCGCGGGCCCGACCGGCAGCGCCGCGAGCACCGAGCTCAACGCGGAGGGCACCGCGGTGATGAACCCGGTCGCCAGCAGCACCACCGCGACGAGCATCGCCAGGAACCGGCCGGTGCCGCGCAACGCGCCCGCCAGCGCCTGGTTCACCGCGGTGAACGCGACGGCGGTCAGCATCGCCAGCCCGGCGCAGCCGAACCAGCCGCCCACCGACAGGTCCTGCGCGACGCCGACGACGACCGCGACCAGCAGCCCCTGCGCGAGCCCGACCACCGCGGGCAGCCGGAACTGCCGCAGCGCCAGCGCGAACGAGGACCGCGTCGATTCCAGCGCGCGGCGCGGCACCGCGCGCAGCACCAGGAACGTGGCGATCGCGCCGACCCACAGCGCCAGCACGGAGTACAGCGCGATCCCGGACGAACCGAACCCGAGGCTGCTGCCCTCCGCGGTGGTGATCGGGTTGGCGACGGTCTTGGCGAGCTTGTCGCGGTCGCCGTCGGGGTAGCTGGGCAGCTGGTCCACGGCCTGGTCGAGGCCGGAGGACAGCTGCCCGGTGCCGTCGCCGAGCTGGTGGGCACCGTCGGAGAGACCGCGCACGCCCTGGGCGAGCTGGTCGGCGCCGTCGGCGAGCTGCCCGGCACCGCCACCGGTCTGCGAGATCCCGTCGGCGAGCTGACCCACGCCGCCGTCGAGCTGCTGGGCACCGTCGTGGAGCTGGTCGATGCCGCCGGACAGGGCGACGAGCCCGCCACCGGACTCGGGCGTCTTCCCGGCGAGCGCGGCGAGCCCGCCGGACACGCCGGTGCTGGCCTGCTGCAGCTGCCCGGCACCGTCGCCGAGCGCCTTCGCGGTGGCCGCCTGGATGGCGATCTTGTTGCAGATGGGCAGCGTGCCGGGCGGGCACTCCTTGCTCATCTCGGCGAGGCTTTCGGACATGCCCTGGAGACCACCGGAGAGCTGCTGCACGCCCTGGGCCTCCTGCGCGGACACGTCGGCGAGCTGGCCGACCTGGCCGGGCAGCTGCGCGGTCTGCTCCTTGAGCTGGCCGATGCCGTCGGCGAGCCCGCCCATCCCGGTCTTGAGCTGCTGCGCGCCGCCTTCGAGCGCGCCGATGCCGTCGGCGAGCGCCCGCGACCCGTCCGCGAGCTGGTCGGCGCCACCGGCGAGCTGGTCGGTGCCGCCCGCGAGCTGCTGCGCGCCGTCGGCGAGCGAGGTCGCCCCGTCGGAGGCCTCGCCGAGCTTGTCGCCGAGCGTGTTGAACCCGACGAACACGTTGTCCAGGTAGGTCGTGGTCAGCTGCCTGCCGAGCAGGTCGGCGGCCGTGTTGGTGACGACCCGGCTGATCGCCTCGTCCGCGAACTTGCTGCGGCCGCCGGTGCTGACGTCGATGGTGGCCTTCTTCGCCTGCGCCGGGTCGCCGGAGAAGGAGGTGGCGGCGGCGGAGAAGTTCTCCGGGATCGTCACGACCGCGGCGTAGCTGCCGTCCGCCAGGCCTTCGGCGGCGGTCTGCGGGGTGGCGAACTCCCAGCTGTAGTTGCTCTCGATCTCGCCGCCGACGAGCTTCGCGGACAGCTGCCGCCCGAGCGGGGTGAGCTGGCCGTTCACCTCGACCGGTTCGTCGTTGTTCACGACGGCGGCCTTGACGTCCTTCAACCGGTCCTCGGGTTTGCCCAGCGACCAGATCAGCAGGCCCGCGATCGCCAGCGGTACCAGCAGCAGGCCGATCAGGGGGAGGATCAAGCGGCGCTTCGCCATCGTCTGATTACCTCTGCTTTCTAGCGGATCGCGGCGGAGAGGACGTCGGGCATCGCGGCGTCGTCGCGCAGTTCGGTGAGGGTGGCGGGGGCACCGGCGGGCAGCACGTCGCGCGCCTCGGCAAGCCCGGTGGTGCCGGCGATGACGGTGGTCCCGGCGCCGGTGAGCAGTTCGCGGATGCGGCCGCGCTCGCCGGGGTCGGAGGCCCGGTCGGTGCGGTCGAGCACCAGGACCTCCGGTTCTTCGCGCAGCGCCGCCCGCACCGCGTCCGCGCCGCCCGCACCGGCGTCGACGTAGGCGACCCGGGACCGCACGGCGGAGCCGCGGGCGGGGAGCACGTAGCCGAGGACCTTGAGCCGCCCGGAGTCGGGCTGGAGCCTGCCGGACAGCGTCAGCAGCACCGCGGTGATCGCGGATTCGTGCACGCCGCGCACCACGTGGGTGCCGCCGCGCTCCACCAGGAAGCCCACGTCCCGGTAGACGGGTGCGCCGGTGGACGGGTCGTCGAGCCGCAGCCCGGCGCAGGCGATGGCCTCGTTCGAACCGGGGCGCGGCCAGTCGGCGAGCTCGATCTCCTCGCGCAGGTTCTCCCCTTCGACGTCGAAGGCGGGCAGCACCCGGTCCAGCTTCCGCGGCATCCACCACGCCTTCTCCCCCAGCAGCGCGAGCACCGCGGGCACCAACGTCATGCGCACGATGAACGCGTCGACGAACACACCGACCGCGAGCCCCAGCGCGATGGGCTTGAGGTTGGCGTCGCCGTCGGGGACGAACGCGGCGAACACCGCGAACATGATCACCGCGGCCGCGGTGACGACCTTGCCGGAGGAGACGAAGCCGGTGTGGATCGCGGCCTGGGCGTCCCTGGTGTGCACGTACTCCTCGCGCATCCGGGACACCAGGAAGACCTCGTAGTCCATGGCGAGGCCGAACAGGATGCCCATCAGCACGATCGGCATGAAGCTGATCACCGGCCCGGTGCGGGCGACGTTGAGCACCTCGGCGCCCCAGCCGTCCTGGAAGATCAGCGTCACGATGCCCATCGAGGCGCCGATGCTGAGCAGGTAGCCCAGCGTCGCCTTGATCGGCACGGCGATGGAGCGGAACACCATCGTCAGCAGCACCAGCGACAACCCGACCACGACGACGCCGAACGGCAGCAGCGCTTCACCGAGCTTGTCGGAGACGTCGATGCCGACGGCGGTGAAGCCGGTGACGGAGATGTCGATGCCGTAGGCCTCCTGGAAGTGCCCGCGCAGCGAGCGGATCTCCTCGACGAGGTCCTTGGTCTGCTGCGAGTCCGGGGCGCCCTCCGGGATCACCTGCACGATGCCGGTGTCCGCGGTCGGGTTCGGCACGGCCATCGGCACGTCGGCGACGCCGGGCAGCCGTTCGATCTCGGCCTTGAGGTCGTTCATCAGGCCGAGCGGGTCTTCGCTGGTGACGATGCTGCCGGTGACGATCAGCGGCCCGTTGAAGCCCTGCGGGAAGTGCTCGTCGGTGAGGTCGTAGGTGACCCGCGCCGGGTCGCCGTGCGGCAGCGCGCCCGCGTCGGGGAGCCCGAGGCGGAGCCCGGCGGCGGGCACGGTCGCGATGCCGAGGACGCCGACGACGATGAGCACGGTGACGATCGGGAAGCGGGTCGCGGCGCGGACCCAGCCGGCGAAGAACCGCTCGCCCACCGGCGGCTTGGCGCGGTCGGCGCGAGCGCGCTTGCCCGCCCGCGCCGACCGCGGGGTGAGCCGGGCCCCGGCGAAGCCGAGCAGCGCCGGGATGAGGGTGAGCGAGACGAGCACGGCGATGGCGACGGCGACGGCACCGGCGACGCCCATCGTGGTGAGGAACGGGATGCCCGCGACGCCGAGGCCGACGAGCGCGATCACCACGGTCAGCCCGGCGAAGATCACCGCGGAACCCGCGGTGGCGGTGGACCGCGCCGCGGCCTCCTGCGGCGACACGCCCTGGGCGAGTTCCTGCTGGTGCCGGGAGACGATGAACAGCGCGTAGTCGATGCCGACGGCGAGGCCGAGCATCAGCGACAGCAGCGGCGTGGTCGCGGTGACGGAGCCGAACGCGGTCGAGACGAGGATGAGCGCGGTGGAGACGCCGACCCCGATCAGCGCGTTCACCAGCGGCATGCCCGCGGCGAGGAACGAGCCCAGCGTGATCATCAGCACCACGATGGCGATCACCAGGCCGAGCACTTCGACGATGCTGATGCCGGGGAAGCTCTGCGCGAACAGCGGCCCGCCGTAGGAGGACTGGGAGCCCTCCGGGAGCCGCTGCTGGAGGTCGGCGGAGATCTGGGCGATGTGGTCCTTGGTGGGCTGACCGATCTCCATGGTCTGCCCCTCCAGCTGGATCATGATCAGGGCGGCTTCGCCGTCCTCGCTGATCGATCCGCCGAGGTCCGCGTTGTAGGGCGAGACGATGGAGGCGGCCTCGTCCATGCCTTCGAGCTCGTCCACGGACCGCTCGACCTCGCGCTGCACGGCCGGGGCGCGCACGTCGTCGGCGACCACGATGATCTGCGCGGAGGCGCCGCTGGTCTGCGGGAAGGTCACCGACAGCCGGTCGAGGGCGTTCTGCGCCTCGGTGCCGGGGATCGTGACGTTGTTGTCCATTCCTTTGAACAGGAGACCGGCCGCGCCGCCGGTCACGACGAGCACGAGGAGCCAGATCACGAGGACGGTCTTGCGGGCCGCGTAGGCCCTCCGCCCCAGTGTGTAGAGGAACGAGGACACGCCACACTCCTGTCGCCGGGAAGGTTCTCGCCGGACGGCGGATCACCAGATCAGGGGAAGTGGATACAACGCTGTATCCGATACATGAGCGTATCGGATACGATGAGACGGTTCCACGCGGGCCGCGATCGGCGGGAAATCCGCAGGTGCACACCGCAGGAAGGAAGGTTCGTGATGAGCGCGAACAAGCTCGTCGCACCCGAGGGGCGCGCGGACGCGCCCGCGCGCGAGACCGCCCGGCGCGCCCGGACCCGGGAACGGCTGCTGGACGCCGCCTATCGGCAGTTCAGCGAGCACGGCATCAACGGCGCCTCCATCGAGGCCATCGCCGACGACGCGGGCTTCACCCGCGGCGCGTTCTACTCCAACTTCGGCAGCAAGGAGGAACTGTTCTTCGCGCTCACCGAGCGGGAGAACCGGGCCCGGCTGGAGACGCTGCGCGAACACTTCTCCCGGCTGGTGGCGCCGCTCGGGGAGACCGGCGGCAAACCGGCGCCCGCCCACATCGAAGGCATCATCGCCGACGTCATGTCGTTCCAGCCGGACATCCGGCAGTGGTGCCTGATGCAGAGCGAGTTCCGGCTGCTGGCGCTGCGCGACCCCGACGTGGCCCCGCGGTTCCTGGCCGCCGCGCAGTCCTTCCAGCGCGAGCTCGCCACGATGATCGACACCGCGGTGCGGGCCGTCGGCGTCCGCTTCCGGATCGACACCCTCGACCTCACCCGGCTGCTGGTCGACCAGTTCGACTCGGCCATGCAGGAGGCGATCCTCGCCGGGGACGAGGACCCCGACCGCAGCGTGCGCGAGAAGGTGATGCGAACGCTTCCCCTCCTGGTGCACAGCCTCACCACCACACTGGACGGGGACTGACTGACGACTGTCGTTCGACTCCAGTTGCGCGGCGGGTCGGGTAGCGGAACCTCAGCGGCTTCCTCGCTGCCCGCTTTTCGGTGCGGCCGCGATTTCTGATGTATGTCCACGTAGACGCCCCGGACGAAGTTCGGAGCCGGGGTGGGTGGGGGCCGGTC